>NZ_JBFUKW010000009.1:0-216002 GCF_056400665.1 Variovorax sp. P5_A3
CCCCCACCCCAACCCTCCCCCAGCGGGGGAGGGAGAAAGAAACTGACCATGGGCTTTTTCCTCGAAACCCTCTTTGGCGGCCTCATGGTCGGCATGCTGTATTCGCTCATCGCGATCGGCTTCGTGCTCATCTACAAGGCGTCGGGTGTCTTCAATTTTGCGCAGGGCGCGATGGTGCTGTTCGCGGCGCTTGCGATGGCGCGCTTCGCGGAGTGGCTGCCGCAATGGCTCGGCTTCGAGAGCCTGGTGCTCGCCAACGTGCTGGCCTTCTTCGCCGCCATGGGCGTGATGGTCGTGGTCGCCTGGCTGATCGAGCGGCTTGTGCTCAGCAAGCTGGTCAACCAGGAAGGCATCACGCTGCTGATGGCCACCCTCGGCATCGCCTATTTCCTCGACGGACTCGGGCAGACGCTCTTCGGCAACGACATCTACAAGATCGACGTCGGCATGCCGAAGGAGCCGCTGATGGTGCTGGAAAACATCTTCCAGGGCGGCCTGCTGTTGAGCCAGGAAGACCTGATCGCCGCGCTGGTCGCCGCGGCGCTGGTCGTGGTGCTGGCGCTCTTCTTCCAGAAGACATCGACCGGCCGCGCGCTGCGTGCCGTGGCCGACGACCACCAGGCCGCGCAGTCGATCGGCATCCCGCTCAGCCGCATCTGGGTCATCGTGTGGTCCGTCGCGGGCTTCGCGGCGCTGGTGGCGGGGATCATCTGGGGCTCGAAGCTGGGCGTGCAGTTCTCGCTGTCGCTCGTGGCATTGAAGGCGCTCCCTGTGGTGATCCTCGGCGGTCTCACTTCGATCCCGGGCGCGATCATCGGCGGGCTGCTGATCGGTGTCGGCGAAAAGCTGTCGGAGATCTATCTCGGCCCGATGCTCGGCGGCGGCATCGAGATCTGGTTTGCCTATGTGCTGGCGCTTGTCTTCCTTCTCGTGCGGCCACAGGGTCTGTTCGGCGAGAAGATCATCGATCGCGTCTGAGGCCAACATGTTCTACAGAGAAAACGGCCAGTTCAAGTCGACATACCGCGCCGACCAGCAGATCTTTCCGATCCTGCAGGACCGCGTGCTGATGCTCGCGCTGCTGGTCTTCGCCTTCGCGGTGGTACCGCTCACCGCGCCTGAATACTGGTTCCGCGCCATCCTGATTCCCTTTCTCATCCTCGCGCTCGCCGCGCTGGGTCTCAACATCCTGGTGGGCTACTGCGGGCAAATCTCTCTCGGCACCGGCGCGTTCATGGCGGTGGGCGCATACGCCGCCTACAACTTCCATGTGCGCATCGAAGGGATGCCGCTGATCCTGTCGCTGCTCCTGGGCGGGCTGTGCTCCACGGCCGTCGGCGTGCTGTTCGGCATACCGAGCCTGCGCATCAAGGGGCTCTACCTTGCGGTCGCGACACTGGCCGCGCAGTTCTTCGTGGACTGGGCCTTCCTGCGGATCAACTGGCTCACCAACAACTCGTCGTCCGGCTCGGTGACTGCCTCGGGCCTGAACCTGTTCGGATTTCCGGTGGAGTCCGCCGTGCAGAAATACCTCCTGTGCCTGACGCTCCTGGTGGTGTTCGCGGTGCTCGCCAAGAACCTCGTCCGCAGCGCGATCGGCCGCGAATGGATGGCGATGCGCGACATGGACGTCGCGGCCGCGGTGATCGGTATCCGGCCCGTCTACGCCAAGCTCACGGCCTTCGCCGTGAGTTCATTCATCGTCGGCGTCGCCGGTGCGCTGTGGGGCTTCGTTCACCTGGGGACCTGGGAGCCGGCCGCCTTCAACATCGACCGCTCGTTCCAGTTGCTCTTCATGGTGATCATCGGCGGCCTCGGCTCGATCATGGGCAGCTTCTTCGGCGCGGCCTTCATCGTGCTGTTGCCGATCCTGCTCAACCAGCTTCCGGGCTGGTTCGGCATCTCGATCTCGACGGCGTTCGCATCGCACCTGGAATTCATGATCTTCGGCGCGCTCATCGTGTTCTTCCTCATCGTCGAGCCGCATGGGCTGGCTCGACTCTGGTCAACCGCAAAGGAAAAGCTGCGCCTCTGGCCTTTCCCTCACTGATTTCGTTAGCAAACCGGCACCGTGTGCCCAAGGAGACTGGCATGAAACTGAAATCGCTCGCTGTGACCGCCGCCCTGGCGGCCAGCACCTTCGGCGCGGTGCTCGCGCCATCGCTCGTGCAGGCGCAAGCCAAGGAGCAGTTCTTCCCGCTCCTGGTGTATCGCACTGGGCCCTACGCGCCCAACGGCACGCCGTGGGCCAACGGCAAGCAGGACTACATCAAGCTCATCAACGCGACCGGCGGCATCAACGGCGTGAAGCTCAGCTACGAGGAATGCGAGACCGGCTACGCGACCGACAAGGGCGTCGAATGCTATGAGCGCCTCAAGGGCAAGGGCGCGACGCTGATCGACCCGCAGGCGACCGGCATCACCTTCGCGCTGACCGACAAGGCGCCGGTCGACAAGATCC
Organism: Variovorax sp. P5_A3; assembly: GCF_056400665.1. Classification (NCBI taxonomy): domain Bacteria; kingdom Pseudomonadati; phylum Pseudomonadota; class Betaproteobacteria; order Burkholderiales; family Comamonadaceae; genus Variovorax; species Variovorax sp. P5_A3. The sequence continues at coordinate 2,462 of NZ_JBFUKW010000009.1, forward strand.
CGCTGGTCACGCTGGGCTACGGGCTCTCGGCCTCGCAGGACGGCAACGTGTTCAAGTGGAACTTCCCGCTGATGGGCAGCTACTGGACCGCGGCGGACATCCTGATCCAGCACATCGCCAAGAAGGAAGGCGGCGCCGACAAGCTCAAGGGCAAGAAGATCGCGCTGGTCTATCACGACTCGCCCTTCGGCAAGGAGCCTATCCCGCTGCTGCAGGAGCGCGCGAAGATGAACGGCTTCGAGCTGTCGCTGATCCCGGTCACTGCGCCCGGCATCGAGCAGAAGTCGGCCTGGCTGCAGGTGCGTCAATCGCGGCCTGATTACGTGCTGCTCTGGGGCTGGGGCGTGATGAATTCGACCGCCCTCAAGGAGGCTGTCGCCACCGGCTACCCGCGCGAGAAGATGTACGGCGTGTGGTGGGCCGGCGCGGAACCCGACGTGAAGGACGTGGGCGCCAACGCCAAAGGCTACAACGCGCTGGCACTCAACACCTCGGGCACGCAACCCAAGGTGATGCAGGACATCATCAAGAACGTCCATGACAAGGGCCAGGGCACAGGCCCGAAGGACGAGGTCGGCTCGGTGCTGTACACGCGTGGCGTGATCATCCAGATGCTCAGCGTCGAAGCCGTGCGGCGCGCGCAGGAGCGCTTCGGCAAGGGCAAGGTCATGACCGGCGAGCAGGTGCGCTGGGGCCTGGAGAACCTCGCGCTCGACCAGAAGAAGCTCGATGCACTGGGCTTCGCCGGTGTGATGCGGCCGATCGGCACCTCCTGCCAGGACCACATGGGATCGACCTGGGCGCGCATCGAGACCTGGGACGGCAGCAAGTGGAACGTCGCGCCCGATTGGTACGAGGCTGACGAGCAGATCATCAAGCCGATGGTGAAAGTAGCTGGCGAGAAATATGCAGGCGAGAAAAAACTGACCCGCCGCGACGTCTCCGACTGCAGTAGCTGAGCACACCCCCTTGCAGGGGGCAACACCTGCGGACCGGCGGAGCCGGATCCGCGGTGTTTCCCGAAGACTCGCGTGAGCGCCGAGGGTGATTGAAAGAGCATTCATGAGCGAACCCAACATTCTTCTCAACGTCAACGGCATCGAGGTCATCTACAACCACGTGATCCTCGTGCTGAAGGGCGTCTCGCTCGTGGTGCCGGAGGGCGGCATCGTGGCGCTGCTCGGCGGCAATGGCGCGGGCAAGACGACCACGCTGCGCGCCGTGTCGAACCTGCTGGCCGGAGAGCGCGGTGCGGTCACCAAGGGAACGATCGAGTTGCGTGGCGAGCGCATCGAGGCACTGTCACCGGCCGAGCTGGTCAGGCGCGGACTGATCCAGGTGATGGAGGGGCGCCATTGCTTCGCCCACCTGACGATCGAGGACAACCTGATGACCGGCGCCTACACGCGCACCGACGGCAAGGCGGCGGTCGCACAGACGCTGGAGAAGGTCTATGCCTACTTCCCGCGCCTGAAGACACGTCGCACCTCGCAGGCGGCCTACACCTCCGGCGGCGAGCAGCAGATGTGCGCGATCGGCCGGGCCTTGATGGCGAATCCGAACATGGTCCTGCTCGACGAGCCTTCGATGGGACTCGCACCGCAGATCGTCGAGGAAGTGTTCGGCATCGTGAAGGACCTGAACGAGAAGGAGCGCGTGACCTTCCTGCTCGCCGAGCAGAACACCAACATGGCCCTGCGCTTCGCCGACTACGGCTACATCCTCGAGAACGGCCGCATCGTGATGGACGGTGAAGCCAGGAGCCTGCGGGAGAACGAGGACGTGAAGGAGTTCTACCTCGGCGTCGGCGGCGCGGACCGCAAGAGCTTCCGCGATGTCAAAAGCTACAAGCGCAGGAAACGGTGGCTGGCTTGATTGGCCCACCCCCAGCCTCGCCCACTTCGTGTGGCTCTGCACCCCCTTCCAGGGGGCAACACCAGCGGACCGGCGAAGCCGGTTCCGCGGTATTTCCCGACAGCGCAATTGAATTGATTTACGGAGTCGACGGTCATGGGTGACTACTACGACGCACTCGAGATACGCGATCCGGCGGAGCGCGAGCGCGATCTGCTGGCGGCGCTGCCTCGTCAGGTCATGCAGGCACAAAGCGCGGCGCCGGCGTTCGCGAAGATCCTCGACGGCGTGAAGCCCGCCGACATCACGAGCCGCGATGCGCTGGCGAAGCTGCCGGTCACGCGCAAGTCGGAACTGCTCACGTTGCAGAAGGAGCGGCGGGCGAGCGACCCGTTCGGCGGCTTCTCCGCGATCCACGTCGGGCCGAGGATGACGCGCGTGTTCGCGAGCCCCGGCACCATTTATGAGCCCGAAGGCGAGGCGCGCGACTACTGGCGCACGGCGCGAGCCCTGTACGCAGCCGGATTCCGTGGCGGAGAGCTGGTTCACAACAGCTTCAGCTATCACATGACGCCGGCCGGCGCCATCATGGAGACCGGCGCGCATGCACTGGGTTGCACCGTGTTCGCGGGCGGCACGGGACAGACCGAGCAACAGGTGGATGCCATTGCCGACCTGCGGCCCGCAGGCTATGCAGGCACACCGAGCTTCCTCAGGATCATCATCGAGAAGGCCGCGGAGAAGAAGGTGCCATTGCCTTCGCTCACCAAGGCGCTGGTGTCGGGCGAAGCCTTTCCGCCCAGCTTGCGCGACTGGATCGCCGAGCGTGGCGTGACCGGCCTGCAGTGCTACGCCACGGCCGACCTGGGGCTGATCGCCTACGAGACCTCTGCGCGCGAAGGCCTCGTATTGGACGAAGGCGTGATCGTCGAGATCGTCCGGCCCGGCACCAGCGACCCGGTGCGCGAAGGCGAAGTCGGCGAGATCGTCGTCACGACGCTGAATCCCGACTACCCGCTGATCCGCTTCGGCACGGGCGACCTCTCTGCCGTGATGCCCGGCCGCTGTCCGACGGGGCGGACCAATTCGCGCATCAAGGGCTGGCTCGGTCGCGCGGACCAGACCACCAAGGTGCGCGGGATGTTCGTGCACCCGGGGCAGGTCGCCGACATCGCTCGCCGCTTTCCGGAAGTGCAGCGGTCGCGGCTGGTCGTCGAAGGCGAGATGGGCGACGACCGCATGACGCTGCAGGTCGAATGCCCCGCCGCGGCCGAGGGCCTGGCAGAGCGCATCGGCGAAGCGATCCGCGACGTGACCAAGCTGCGCGGCACGGTGGAGTTTGTCGCGCCCGGCAGCCTGCCCAATGACGGCAAGGTGATCGAGGACGCGCGCAGCTACCGCTAGCCGCTGCCGGCGGCTTCGGCCGCCGGCATGCTCCTTGCGTCGAGGTCGGTCCCGCTACGATGCCCTCGATGACCCACTCCTTCTTCCTGCCACCCGCCGGCTCCCGCTTCGCCCTGCGCAACCTCCGCGCGCCCCGCTGCCTGGTGCAGGCCGAGCTGCCGGCCAGCGCCGACGGTGAGCTCATCGCCATCGACCTGCTGATCGACCACGGCCGGATCGCAGCGATCGACGTCGCCGGCGCCATGCCGGCCGAACTTGGCCCCGATCTCGACGCATCGATGGTGCTGCCGGGCATGGTCGATTGCCACACGCACCTCGACAAGGGCCACATCTGGCCGCGCCAGCCCAACCCCACGGGCGACGGCGCGGGCGCCTCGATGGCGACGATGTGCGACCGCACCGCGCGCTGGAACGCGGACGACGTGCGCCGGCGCATGGAGTTCGGCCTCAGTACCGCCTACGCCAAGGGCGTGGTCGCCATCAGCACGCATCTCGACTCGCTCGCGCCGCAGGCGTCAATCTCGTTTCCCGTGTTGCGGGAGATGCGCGAACGCTGGTCCGGTCGCATCGACCTGCAGGTGTCGTCCATCGCGCCGCTCAACATCTTCCTGACGGACGAAGGCCGCCAGCTCGCCGACATCGTGGCCGAAAGCGGCGGCAAGCTGGGCTGCGTGACGCGCTCGGCCAAACATCCGACAGAGACCATGCCGCCCGACTTGGACGAGGCGCTCGTGCGCGTGTTCCAGCTCGCAGCCGAGCGCGACCTCAACCTCGACCTGCACGTCGACGAATCGACCGATCCTCGCGCCCGCGCGCTCATCCGCGTGGCACGCACCGCCGTCGCGCAGGACTTCGCGGGGCGCATCCTGTGCGGCCACGTCACTTCGCTGGCCCTGCAGACCGACGAGTTCATCGAGGAAACGATCGCGGCCTGCAAGGACGCGGGCATCGATATCGTGAGCCTGCCCACGGTCAACATGTACTTGCAGGACCGCAGCCAGGAGGCCCGCACACCACGCTGGCGCGGCGTCACGGTGCTGCACGAGATGAAGGCGCGCGGCCTGCGCGTGGCCGTCGCGGGCGACAACTGCCGGGATCCGTTCTACGCGTACGGCGACCACGACATGCTCGACACCTTCACGCAGGCGGTGAAGATCCTGCACCTCGACCATCCGCTGGGCGACTGGATCCGCGCCGCCACCGAGACGCCGGCCGCCATCATGGGCATCGAGCGCGGCGTTCTGAAGGCCGGCACGCCGGCCGACCTGCTCGTGCTCAAGGCGCGCAACTATTCGGAGATGCTCGCGCGCACCCAGTTCGACCGCACGGTGCTGCGCGCGGGCCGCGCGATCGACACCACCCTGCCCGACTACCGTCTGCTCGACGATCTCATGACCGCCTGAACGCGCAGATTTCCGCCCGATTCGTGCGGTCTTCGTGGTCAACGCGGGATAGCCTCGCGCCGCCCCGGCGTCGCGTCAGGGGGTGCGTGGCATTCTCGGCCGATGACTTTCGAGAGACTTCGCATCACCGGACGCGACGGAGAACGCTATGAACTGGGCGAACCGATGCACGTGCACGACGGCAGCGTCCACCTGGGAGCGCTCGACCCCGTGAGGGTCAGCCGCGACGGGACGGAAGTGCGCATCGAGCGCTTCCTGCCTTCCTCCTTCGTGAAGGAACAGAAGCGGAATTTCGGCCCGCTCGTCCTGCTCGAGGTCACCACTTTTCTTGCCGAGCAGTTCGACGGCATCCAGACCATCAGCTACGCGCTCACCCGCGAAATCGAGATGCACGGCGACGGCATGAAGGTCGCCTCGGCGCGCTCGGCCCTGCTGCTGGACATCGGCGCCGAAGCCGTCACGATCACGCCCAGCCCGGATCTCGAGACGCCCGGCAACTTCATCGTGCAGGGCATCTGGACCTACAACGAGCGGAACCTGGCGGCGCTGCACCAATGCCTGGCCCGGGAGCGCGAGATCTACCGGCAGTGGGAGGCAGCCGCCGCGCAGCCGCCGATGGCGATTCCGGGCCTGCGCAACCGGCTCCGGCAACTGCTGGTGCGCGGAGCCCGCGAGTCCGCCCGCGGTGGCGAAGCGGCCGACTGATCCCGCCTTCGCCTAGACCCGGGGTTTGCGCCACACGCTCGCCAGCCACGGCTGCTGCTCGAAGGGCAGACCGGTCGGGCGGTAGTAGTGGGCCAGCTCGACGAATCCGGCGGCCGTCATCCGCTGGCGCCAGCCCGACAGATCGTGAAAGGCGCCGTAGCGATCCCCGCGCCAGCCTTCCTGGCCATCTCCGCGCGGATTGGAGCTGAACAGCACCCCGCCCGGCTTCAGCGTCGCATGCAGTTCCCGCAGCACGCGGGGCAATTCCTGGACGGGCACATGGAACAGCGCCGCGTTGGCGTAAACGCCGTCGAAGCGGCCGTCCGGCAGGTCGAGCGCGAGGAAGTTCTGCTGCAGCACCTCGCAACCGCTGTGAACGCGCGCCATCTCCGCCAGTTGCGGAGAGCCCTCGAGCCCCGTGGCGACATGCCCGAGCTGCGTGAACGTCCGAAGGTCGCGCCCGGGGCCACAGCCAAAGTCCAGGATCGCGAACGGCGGCGTGCCCTCGATGTGCTGGAGCAACGCCGCGATATTCTGGCTGACGTCATGGTCGCGCGTGGCGAGCCAGAAGTCTTCCGCCCCCTGGTCGTAGTGGGCCAGGGTCACCGTCGCGATGCGTTCGAGATCCTCGGGCGTGAGCGGCATGGTCGGGCGGGGCAGGCTCAGCGAGGCTCTCCCGCGATGTAGTGCTGAAGCTGTTCGATGATGAAGTTCTGCTCCGAGATGATCCCCTTCACGATGTCGCCGATCGAGATCAGCCCCACCAGCTTGCCGCCGTCCATGACCGGCAGGTGGCGCACGCGGTTCTCGGTCATGAGCGCCATGCATTCCTCGCTTGTCTGGCTGGGCCCCACATAAATCACGGCCGAGGTCATCACGTCGCGCAATGGGGTGTCTTTCGACGAGCGCGCCAGCAGCACGACCTTGCGTGCGTAGTCGCGTTCTGTCACCACGCCGACGATGCGATCGTGCTCCATGACGAGAAGCGCGCCGATGTTCTTCTGCGCCATCAGCTTGACGGCGTCGAAGACCGTGGCCGTGGGCTCGATGGCGTGCACCGTCGAATCGCCTTTGGCCTTGAGAATTTCCGCCACGGTTTTCATGTTCTGTTCCTCCAGGAAGAGCCTGTGCCTCTCATTCTGCGCGGCCCGCATGGGCGCCACAAGCCAATGCAACGATGCGCGTGACGACATTTACAGCGCCTGCGCGCGCGCTCAGAATGCACTCCCCCTCAAGAAGGAGTTGCCATGGACCTCGGACTCAAGGGCAAGCGGGCGGTCGTCACCGGCGGCAGCCGGGGCATCGGCAGGGCCATCGCCGAATGCTTCGCCGCCGAAGGCGCGGACGTCTCGATCTGCGCGCGCAAGGAAGCGGAGGTGGGCGAGACGGCCGCCGCCTTGCAGGCCAGGGGCGTCAAGTCCTTCGGACGCGCGCTGGATGTGGCCGACGGGGCGGCTTTGAGTGCCTGGATCACTTCGAGCGCCGACGTGCTGGGCGGCATCGATGCCCTGGTGTGCAACGTGAGCGCATTGGCCGTGGGCGACACGGCGGACTCCTGGGAGAAGTCGTTCCGGACCGACATGATGCACACCGTCAACGCCGTGGCGGCGGCCGTGCCCTTTCTCGAGAAATCCGACAGCGCGTCGATCGTGCTCATATCGAGCGTCTCCGGCTTCGAGGTCGACTTCGCCGCCGGCTCCTACGGCGCGATCAAGGCGGCGCTGATCCACTACGCCAAGGGGCTGAGCCGGCAACTGGTCGGCAAGGGCATCCGCGTGAACTGCGTGTCGCCCGGAAACACCTATTTCGATGGCGGCATCTGGCAGAACATCGAGAAGAACCTGCCCGACCTGTACGCGTCGACGCTCAAGGTCAATCCCACCGGCAAGTTCGGCACCCCGGACGAAGTGGCGCGCGGCGTGGTGTTCATTTCGAGCCCTGCAGCGAGCCGCATCTCCGGCACGAACCTGGTGATCGACGGCGCCCTCACCGTCGCGGTCTAGGAGTCACCTCCCATGAGCGAACTCACTACCCGTCACACGATCCACAAGGACCACATCCACCACGGCTGGAACAACGCGTTCGCGCCCTGCCTGACGATCGCGCCGGGCGAGAGCGTGCAGTTCGAGACCGTCGACGCGTCCTCCGGCCAGCTCACGCGCACCTCGACCGCCGCCGACCTCGAGAAGCTCGATCTCGCCCGCGTGAACCCGGTGACGGGCCCGGTGTACATCGATGGCGCCAAGCCGGGCGACGCGCTCAAGGTCACGATTCTGTCGCTGCGCCCCTCGGGCTGGGGATGGACCGGAAACATCCCCGGCTTCGGTCTGCTCACCGATCAGTTTCCCAAGGCGAGACTGCATCACTGGAATTACGACCCCGGCGGATCGACGCCCGCGATGTACGGCCCCGGCGGACACGTGCCGCTGCGGCCGTTCACCGGCACCATCGGCGTCGCGCCGGGCGAGCCCGGCCTGCACAGCATCATTCCGCCGCGCAACGTCGGCGGCAACATGGATGCGCGCGACATTGCGGAAGGCACCGAGCTGTACCTGCCGATCGAAGTCGACGGTGCGATCTTCTCCGTCGGCGACACGCATGCCGCACAGGGGGACGGCGAGGTCTGCGGCACCGCGATCGAAAGCCCGATCGACGTGGCCCTCAAGTTCGAACTGGTCAAGGACGCCCGCCTGCGCTCGCCGCGCTACGTCACGCCCGGGCCGGTCAGCCGGCATTTCGACGTGAAAGGCTATGAGGTCACCACCGGCATCGGCCCCGACCTGATGGCCGGCGCCCGGATGGCCGTCTCCGAGATGGTCGAGCTGCTGAGCCGCCGCTACGGCTACGAGCCGATCGATGCCTACATGCTGTGCAGCGTGTGCGCCGACCTGCGCATCAGCTCGATCGTCGACGTGCCCAACTGGGTGGTGTCGTTCTACTTCCCGAGGGTCGTGCTCGAATAGCCCATCCCCTCCATCAGGCGGGGCAGCAGATCCTCCGAGGCGCCGCGCAACACCGCCGACGCCAACGCATCCAGATGCAGCGCTTCCATGTTGAGCGTGACGAGCCGCCCGCCTCGGGCGAGCGCCTGCAGGGGCAGGTCCGCCGCCGGGTAGACCACGGCGGTGCTGCCAACCACGACGAAGACGTCCGACTCCTGGGCTGCCGTCTGGGCGTCCATCAGCACGCCCTCGTTCAGCATCTCGCCGAACATCACGACGTCCGGCCGCGCGCGCGCGCCGCAGCGCTTGCAGCGATGAAAAAGCCAGGGGCCATCGCGGTTGCCGCAGTGGTCACAGCGCCAACAGCGCAGCGATCCGTGCAGTTCCAGCACGTCCATGCCGCCGGCCAACGTCAGCAGACCGTCCACGTTCTGCGTGATGAGCCGGGTGGAGGGGCGCAGCCGCTGCAGCTGAGCCAGTGCCAGGTGGCCTGGATTGGGCCTGGCGGCCTCGACCACGGCCAGCCGATGTGCCCAGAACTTCGTGAAGCCGGCCGGGTCGCGTGCGAGATCGTCGGCGTGGGAGAACTGGACCGCGTTCTGGTTCATCCAGAGGCCATCGGCGTCGCGGTAGGTCGGTATGCCGGAGGCCTTGGACAGGCCCGCGCCGGAGAAGACGACGATGCGTCGGGCCGAGCGCAGCAACTCGATGGCCGTGTCGAGCGGCCCTTTGCTTTCAGTCATCGATCGGAATTGCGGGGAGCTTCGTACAGCAGGAGCGTGAATTCTCGCTCTATCCGCCGGCGGATGGCGGCCGGAGCTTCTGCAGCCGGGCCACGACGCCCTCGAGGCGAAGCTTCACCGCTGCGTCGCTCACATAGGGCAGGCTTTCCGCGATGCTGCTGACCGTCGTGTCCAGCTTCCAGAGATCGCCGCCCTCTTTTTCCACGAGATCGACGATCAGCTCGGCCTGGTCGGCATCCGGCAGATCGAAGGCGCTGCCCAGCAGCGTGGGGCGTGCCCATTCGTCCGGCGCGCCACGCTTGAGCGCACGCTCGCAGGCGGCGATGGTGACGTGCAGCGCGGTCTGCGCACGCGCCTCGTCGCCCTTGTCGTTGCGGGCGCGGTACAGGCGGGGCAGGTTCGACGACGGGTAGTAGTCGTTCAGGTCGAGCGTCATGCCGCGTTCGTAGTGGTCGATCGCCTGGTTGCGGAAGTACGTGGCATCCGTGGCGCGTCCGGCCTTCTGGGCCGCGCGCATGAGTTCCTTGTAGCGGCCGCCCAGCAGGCCCTCGCGCTCCGACGTGCCGCCAGCGCTCTCGATCAGCAGGTTGAGCTCGGTGATGGCGTCGTCGGGTCGATTGAGCTTTCCGAGGGCCAATGCGCGCTGCTCGCGAACATACGGGTCCTTGGCGAATTCGGGGTTCATGCCCTCGATGTAGGTCAGGAGACCTTGCCAGTCGTTCGTGTCGTCGATGGTGCTGACCAGCAGGCGCAAGAGCCCGATCGCCACCGAATGCACGCCCGGTCCACCGCCGAATTCGGCGCAGGCCTCCTTGACCTTGTCCTTGCGCATCTGCGGCGGCATGGTGCGCAGCGTACGCATCCTTGCCTGGAAGGCCGCGAGCGAGTCGACCTGGTCCCGCACTCCAGTCGCCTTGGCCTCGTCCACGTCGGCCGGATAGCCGGGCAGCACTTCGTACACAGGTGACTCGCCCGCACGCATCTTGACGATGCCGGGCCGGAGCGTGTCGCGGATTGCCTTCGCCTGTTCGTCGCTGACATCGCCCTCCGGCAGCGGATAGCGCACGGTGCGCATCTGCACGATGTCGAAGAGCTGCTTCGACCAGTCCGCCGCCAGCAATACGCATCCATCCCGCTGCGCAGCATGGCGAACGCCCAACTCGTAGTACACGTTGCCGTTGGGGATGGTGATGTCCACCAGCACGAGATCCGAGAAATAGAGCCGCTCCAGCATCTGGTTGATGATGAGCGAGCCCGTCTCCTGGTCCGCGCGGATCGGCTTGTACCCCAGCTCGACCAGCAGCGGGAAATACGCCTTGTCCCACAGCGCGTTGAAGTCGATCTCCGCGGGCCCCTTGCCCGGCTCCGCCTGCGTGGGCTTGCGACCAAATGGCATGACCATGAAACAGAACGGTGTCATCCAAGTTCTCCAAGTCCAGAAATGCCGCGGAACCGGCTCCGCCGGATCGCCGGCATTGCCGCCGGCAGGGCTAGGCGAAGCGACACGAAGTGCGCCCAGCCTGGGGGCGAGTCACAGCTTTTTTATGTCGATCCAGTGGATGGCCCCGCCGAACTGCCGCACCGCTTCCATCATGTGCTGTGCCCCGCCCGGCCCGTCGCCACCCTCGCCGTTCCACACGCAGACGAAGGAAACCTTGTCGCCGGCCAGGCGCTGCGCCTCGTCGAGCATCCAGAGGTTGGTGCGCTCGTACGGGTCCTCGCCTTCGGCCAGGGCACCCAACACATCGGGTGCAATGAACACCTCGGCCTCGGCCGCGACGATCCTGTAACGCTCCGTCCAGCGATCGCCGGCAAAGCTGACAGATTTCGCGAGGAAGGTCGGTTCGTCGAAAGGCAGGTACATGCGCAGCGGCACGCCGGCATCGAGCACCGTTTCCGCGAACAGGATGTCGCCGCCGCAGGCGCCGCTGCAGATCGCCACGTCGCCGGGACTCGCCTGCAATCGGTGCACTTCGCTCTCGATCGCCCGGGCCACGACGGGCTCCAGCGCGGGCGGAAAGCGCGGCTCGGGGCGGTCGGGCGCGTCGATCATGTGCCCGCTGAAAAGAAGAGCCCGGCCCGCGGCATTCCGGGCGGATGGATCGGATGTCACTCGACGCTCCCGTTGGCGCAACTCCGCTGCGAAGGCGGAATTGTGAGCGCCATCGCCGGGACTGTCGATGGCGCGTCGCGGCCCGTCGTTGGTCAGGCCTCGCCCCCGCGTCTTTGCAATTCCTTTAGGGCAATCCGGGATTCGTCAGCTTCCGTTCAGCCGATAAGATCGCGGCCATTTCAATTCGGAGAGATCATGAAGAAACTGCTCGCTTTCACGGCCATCGCAGCAGCCGTCGTGGGCGTCCATGCCCAGGACTACCCTACCAAGCCCATCAGCATCGTGGTGCCTTTCGCCGCCGGCGGCCCGACCGATCGCGTCGCGCGCGACCTGGCCGAAGCCCTGCGCAAGCCCCTCGGCGGCGTGAGCATCGTCATCGACAACGTGCCGGGCGCCGGCAGCTCGATCGGCGCGGCCAAGGTGGCGCGCGCGGCGCCGGACGGTTACACGCTGCTGCTGAACCACATCGGCATGTCGACCATCCCGACCCTCGTGCGCAACGTGCCCTTCAAGGTCGAGACGGACTTCGAATACCTCGGCATCGTCAACGACGTGCCGATGACGCTGATCTCCAAGCCCGGCATGCCGGCGAACAACTACAAGGAACTGAGCGCCTGGATCGCCGCCAACAAGGGCAAGATCAACCTCGGCAACGCCGGCGTCGGCTCGGCATCGCACCTGTGCGGCCTGCTCTTCCAGACCGCCACGAAGACCGAGATGACGCCCGTGCCCTACAAGGGCACGGCGCCCGCCATTACCGACCTGATCGGCGGCCAGATCGACCTGCTGTGCGACCAGACGACCAACACCTCGCCGCAGATCGAGGGCAAGAAAGTGAAGGCCTTCGCCGTCACCACCGACAAGCGCCTGACCACGCCGCTCCTGAAGGATCTGCCGACGCTCCAGGAATCGGGCCTGAAGGACTTCCAGGTCACGATCTGGCATGGCCTCTACGCGCCGAAGGGCACGCCGCCGGCCGTCACCAAGAAGATCAACGACGCACTCAAGATCGCGCTGAAGGACCCTGCCTTCGTCAAGAAGGAGGAAGACCTGGGCGCCGTGGTGGCCGCCGACGGCCGCATCGAGCCCGAAGGCCACAAGAAGTTCGTCGCCGCCGAAATCGCAAAATGGAGCCCCATCATCAAGGCCGCCGGCGTCTACGCTGATTAAGTGTTGCTCGCCCCCAGGCTCGCGCACTTCGTGTCGCTCTCCACCCCCTACCGGGGGCAACACCGGCGGCCCGGCGGAGCCGGTTCCGCGGTGTTTCACCAACACAAAGCCCCTCGACGAGGGGCTTTGTTGTTTCAGGGCTGCCCCGGAACTGGCTTTGCCAGGCCGGAGGCAGCGCCCCCGGTAGGGGGTAGGCGAAGCGACACGAAGTGCGCGCAGCCTGGGGGCGAGCTACTTCGGCCGGATGGCGTCGGCAGTGCCCTGGATGAAGGCCTTGATCTTTTCGACATCGTCCGGCGTCAGCTTGCCGCTGAAGTCGGGCATGCCGCGTTCCATGGCGGGACCCTTGAAGACGGACTTGTCGAGGTTCTCGATAAGGGCCGAGTTCATGTAGCCGAGGTTCGGGATGTTGCCGCCGCGGTCCACGCCGGGCACGCCGTGGCAGAAGACGCAGTTGCTCACGTAGAGCATGGTGCCGGCCTCGACCTTGGCGGGGTCGTACTTGACGCCCTGCAGCAGCTTGTCCATGCGGTACTGCACGAACTCCGGCTTGGGGGCATTGCCACCGATGGCGAAGGTGTAGACCGTGCCCGGGCCCTGTCGATCGGTCGCGCGTTGCGCCAGGCCGTACACGCCGCCCCAGCCGACCGCCACCGACACGTACTGCTTGCCGTCGACCATGAAGGTGGCCGGCGCGGCCACCACGCCGGTGCCGGTGGGTGTCTCCCAGAGCTTCTCGCCGGTCTTGGCGTTGTAGGCGACCATGCGGCCGTCGGCTGTTCCCTGGAACACCAGGTTGCCTGCGGTCGTGAGCGTGCCGCCGTTCCAGGGCGACACGTGCTCGACGCCCCACACTTCCTTCTGCGTGACCGGGTCCCACGCAACCAGCCGGCCCATGGGCTTGCTGGCAGGCGGTTGCGCATTCGCGAACACGGCGGTGTTCCAGCCCAGCGCGGCATGCGGCCGGCCCGGCGCGTTCTGGTTGAACTTCCAGTCCTTGTCGTCCATCAGGTTGAGCGGCACGTTCTGGGCCGGCAGGTAGGCCAGGCCCGTCTGCGGATTGAAGGACATCGGTTGCCAGTTGTGCGCACCGAAGGGGCCGGGGATGCTGTCGTAGGGCTTGGTGCCCTGCCGCGCGGCGGGCACTTCGATCGGCCGGCCGTTCTTGTCATAGCCGGTGGCCCAGTTCACGTCGACGAAGTTCTTCGCAGAGATGAACTTGCCGTTGGTCCGGTCTACGACGAAGAAGAAGCCGTTCTTCGGCGCATGCAGGATCACCTTGCGCGGCTTGTTGTCGACCTTGATGTCGGCCAGGATCATCGACTGGGTCGATGTGTAGTCCCAGTTGTCGCCCGGTGTCTCCTGGTAGTGCCAGACGTACTTGCCGGTGTCGGGGTTGAGCGCGACGATCGATGCCAGGTAGAGGTTGTCGCCACCCTTCGGGCTGCGCTGGCTGCGCGCCCACGGCGACCCGTTGCCCGTGCCGACGTACAGCAGGTTGAGCTCGGGGTCGAAGGCAATCGAATCCCAGGGGGTGCCGCCGCCGCCCGATTCCCAGTACTTGTTGCTTGGATCCCAGGTCTTCGCGGCCTTGGCCATCGAGGCGTCCTCGAAGGGCTTGGACGGATCGCCCGGCACCACGAACCACCGCCACTTCTGGTCACCCGAGCCGGCATCGTAGGCCGTGATGTAGCCGCGCACGCCGTACTCTGCGCCGCCGTTGCCGATGAGCACCTTGCCCTTGACCACGCGTGGCGCGCCGGTGATGGTGTAGGACCTCGCATGGTCGATGATGGTGTCCTTCTCCCATATCGGCTGGCCGGTGGCCGCGTCGAGCGCGATCAGCCGACCGTCGTACGAAGCGACATAGACCTTGCCCTGGTAGATCGCGACGCCGCGGTTGACCACGTCACAGCAGCCCTTGTAGCCCTTGGAGCGATCGACCTTGGGGTCGTAGGTCCAGATCTTCTTGCCGGTGCGCGCATCGACAGCGTGCACAACGCTCCATGAGGCGGTGACGTACATGATGCCATCGACCACCAGCGGCGTGGCCTCGACGCCGCGCGTGGATTGCAGGTCATAGGACCACACCAGGCCGAGGTCCTTCACGTTGCCGGCATTGACCTGGTCGAGCTTGCTGAAGCGCGTCTCGGCGTAGTCGAGACCGTAGCTGGGCCAGTCCGGCGTCTTGGCGGCGTTGGCGCGAATGAAGGAGCCGTCCACGCGCTGGGTGGCGGCCTTGATGTGCTCGGGGGAGCCCTTCGCGGGTTGGGCCGTCGCGGTCGCGGCACCCAGGCACAGCAGCGCGCCGAGCGCCAGCGCGGCGTGAATCTTGGTCATCGTGTCGTCTCCAGTCGTTGTGGGGCGAAGGATCGTCCGAGACGAAGCTTTGTTCATCTTCGGGAATTCCCTAGACCCCGACTGTTCCATTGCGGAACAGATTCGACGTCTTTCCCAACTCTGGAGACGGCAGTGCCCCAGTCGACAGCCAATCGGGCGGGTGGTCCCCGGCAGTTGTTCGCGAAAACTTCCGCCGAGCGTGTGGCATTCGCACGGCAGCAGTTCTTCGAGGAAGGAGTGCGCCCATCGGGGCTGGTCGGCGAGGCGGTGATCCAGTCGTGGATGCGCTGTACCCGGAGTCACGCCGACCGGCAACGCATCGTGGCCTTCGATGCGGTCACGCCGAGCCGGCTGCACGCCACGCTGGGCCGCAACCGCGAATTGCTGGAGGCCGCGCGCAAGGAACTGGTGAGCATGGAAAGCTCGCTGGCGGGCACCGATTGCCGCGTGCTGTTGACCGACGCGCAAGGCGTGATCGTCCATGTCACGCAGCATCCCTCGGCCGCGCAGCAACCCATCCTGCAGAAGACGGCACGCCTGGGCGTGAACATCGCCGAAAGCGTGGTCGGCACCACGGCGCCCGGTATCGTCGCGACCACCGGCCAGGCTTGCACGGTGGATGGCGCGGAGCACTACTTCGACTGCCTGCGCGAGATGCAATGTGCGGCCGCGCCGATCCGCGACGTGCACGGGCGCCTGGCCGGCGTACTCGATCTCACCGTGGAATCACGGCGCTTCGGATTCGATGCGGCGTCCATGGTCGCGCTCTTCGCCACCACGATCGAGAACCGCCTGCTGCTCGCCCAGTCGCAGGATCAGCTCGTGCTGCGATTCCAGGCCAGTCCCACGCTCCTCGGCACGCCGCTGGAAGCGCTCGCGGGCATTGCGCCGGACGGCACCGTCGCGTGGTTGAACTCGGCGGGGGCGCGCCTGATCGGCGGCGTGCCGGAGGCGGGACGCTGCGGCGTCGAGATGCTGTTCGGCCTCGATCTCGCCGGCATGCTGCGCATGCGCTTCCGCGAAGCTGCCCAGCCGGTGCGGCTCGCCAGCGGTCTCGGCGTATGGCTGCAGGCCCGACTGCAGGCACGCGACGGCGTGGATTTCGGGCACGCGGTGAGCATGGCGCCAGCGATGCGGGCCGTGCCGACCGAGGTGGACGCAGCGACCATCGATGCGGCACCGGAGCCGCTGCGGCAAACGGCAACCGTGTCGGCTTCACCCTCCGATGGCGATGGCACCTTGCGCGGCCACAGCCGGAAGCTGATCGAAGACACACTGGCCGCGCACGGCGGGAACATCTCGCACACCGCTCGCCAGTTGCGGGTGTCGCGCGGCACGCTGTATCGACATCTCCGAAGCTGGCGAGAACCAGCGGCAGGCGCGTGAACTACACGGCCGAATCGGCCGCCGCGCGCTCGCGCCTCGCTTCCGCGGTCGGATGCAGAGGCCGCAGGTATTCGTGCAGCGCGAGCGCTGCCGCGCCGACCGCGGGCGCCCATTCGCCATAGCGCACGCCACGCACGACCGGCGGTGGCATGCCGGCACTTTCCGCGTAGCGCCCGACCGCCTCGATCGCCAGGCGCAGGAACTCCGGATGCGCCTGGCACGACTTGCCGCCGACCACGATCGCGCGAGGCTCGAAGGTGACCCACAGGTTCTGGAGCAGAACGCCGAGGTAGCCGGCGGCACGGCGCAGGTCGCCGGCCTCGCGGTCGAGCACGCGCGAACCGAGAAAGACTTCGGCGCAACCACGCCTTCCGCAGGAACAGCGCGGCCCATCGATCTGCAGCACCGTGTGGCCAATCTCGCCGGCCATGCCTTGCGCGCCGACGAAGAGCCGGTCGTTCAGCACGATGCCAGCACCGACGCCGACGTCGCAACTCACGTAGATCAATGGGTCTTCGCCTTCGCCGTCCGAGAACTCGAATTCGCACAGTGCAGCCGCGTCGGCGTCGTTCTGGAGTTGCACGGTGGTGCCCGCTACGCCCTCGGCCGCGAGTGCATCCACAAGCCCGGGGAGCAGGCTGACGTTGCGCCAACCGAGGTTGGGCGCGAAGCGCACCACCCCAGTCGCATCGTGCACCGCACCGGGAATGCCGACGCCGATGCCGGAAAGGCTGAGGCCCGAGGCGAGCAGGTGCCGGTGCGCGGCGGCCACCATCCTCGCGACCTGAGCGCACACCACGGCGGGCGCGTGATTGCCGAGCGGCTGCGCCTCGGAATAGAGCACATCGCCCTGCAGCGACACGCTCACGACGCGCACGACCTCGATGGCGATCTCCACGCCGATCAACGCGCGCACGCCGACGTTGATCCGAAGCGGCGTCGAAGGCCGACCGAGCCCGTCGGCAACCGGTGCGCCGGCCTCGTCGAGCCAGCCGTCGTCGAGCAACTCGCGCACGAGAAGACTCACCGTGGATTTGGTGAGCCCGCTTTCGGCCGCCAACCGCGCGCGCGACAGCCCTGGCTGCGCACGCAAAAGTCGCAGCAGCACGCTGCGGTTGATGCGTCGAACCAGTTGCTGGTCGCCGATCATGGACCCACCCCCAGGCTTGCCCACTTCGTGTGGCCGCCCACCCCCTTGCAGGGGGCAATGCCTGCGGACCGGCAAAGCCGGTTCCGCGGCATTCCTGGACTGACTCGCCTGGTCACCGCGGTGCCTGCTCCTTTCCCTCGGGCCGTTTGCCGGCAATGATCATTCCGAGCACTTCGTCCTCGGTCACGTCGTCCGTTCGATAGGTGCCGACGAGGCGGCCGTTCTTCATGACGGCGAGGCGGTCGCTCAGTCCGAACACGTCCGGCATGTCGTGCGTGATCAGGAAGATGCCGACGCCGTCGGCCTTGAGCTGCCGCACCAGCGCGCCGACCATGGCCGTCTCTTCCGGGCCGAGCGCGGCGCAAGGTTCGTCCATGATCAGGATGCGCGCGTTGAAGTACAGCGCCCGTGAGATCGCCACCACCTGGCGCTGCCCGCCAGACAACCGGCGCACCGGCACGCGGATGTTGGTGAAGTTCTTGTTGAGGCGCTGGAACACCTTGCGCGCCTGGCCTTCCATGAAATGGTCGTCGAGCGTGCGCCATGGCGTGAGCTTTTCGCGGCCGAGGAACAGGTTGGCGACCGAATCGAGGTTGTCGGCCAGCGCGAGCGTCTGGTAGATGGTCTCGATGCCTTGCGCCTGTGCTTCGGAGGGCGTGCGGATCTGGACCTTCTCGCCCGCGATGAGCGTCTCGCCGGCGTCGATGGGGTAGGCGCCCGCGAGCATCTTCATCAGCGTCGACTTGCCCGCACCGTTGTGGCCGAGCAGCGCGACCACTTCGCCAGGATAGAGGTTGACGCTGACGCCGTCGACGGCCTTCACGCCGCCGAAGGCCTTGTGGATGTCGCGCAGTTCGACCAGGGGTGGGTTGGTGCTCATCTAGTTCTCCCCGAAGCGCTTGCGGTAGAGCACGTCGAAGACGACCGCGATGATGAGGACCTGCCCGATGATCACCATGCGCTTGCCGATCGGCACGTCCAGCAGCAGCATGCCGCTGTCGAGCGACTGCATGATCAGCGCGCCGAGCACCGAACCGAAGATCGAACCACTGCCGCCCGCGAGCGCGGTGCCCCCGATCACCGCCGCGGCGATCACGTAGAGCTCCATGCCGCTGCCCAGCGAATTGGTGCCGGCGTTGAGCCGCGCGATGGAGACGATCGCGGCAATGGTCACCAGCACGGCCAGCAGCGCGAACAGCATCAGCGTCACGCGCTTGACGGGGATGCCGACCAGCGCAGCCGCATCGGGATTGCCGCCCATCGCGAACACGTAGCGCCCGAAGCGCGTGCGGTGCACGATGAACGACAGCACCACCGCCACCACGGCCCAGATCAGCACCGGGATCGGCATGCCCTGTGCTTCCGTCTTGGACGAGATCTGGTAGTTGTTCATGGTCGCCGCGAAGGCGAAGACGACGATGACCGGAACGGCCGTCAGCAACAGATCCAGCCACAGGGGCTCGACCGGCATGTCGTGGCGCTGCCGCGAGCGGCGCTTCTGCAGCATCCGTGCGAACAACACGATGCCGACGAAGGTCGCCAGCGCCCACGTCGCCGTGGTGCCGATGCCGCCGTCGTAGCCGCCACCCAGGCGCTGGAAGAACTCGTCGTTGACCGGTTGCGTCTTGCCGTCGGCCACCAGGAAGGCGGCACCGCGAAAGGACATGAGGCCGCCGAGCGTCACCACGAACGACGGCACGCCGAGCACCGCGGTGAGTCCGCCCTGGTAGAGCGACACCAGCAGCGCCACGGCCAGCCCCGCGAGGCTCGCCGCCGGCCACGACCATCCCGAGGTGTATTGCAGGTACGCGACCAGGACGCCGACGAAGCCCATCACCGAGCCGACCGACAGGTCGATGTGGCGCGCGACGATGATCAGCACCATCACGGTCGACACGATCCCCACCACCGCCGTCTGCTGCGCGATGTTGTAGAGGTTCTCGGGCGACAGGAACACGCCGCCCGACATCATGTGGAACACGATCGCCATCACCACCAGCAGCACGCACATGAGCAGCAGCCGGAGGTCGACGCCCGTGCGGCGCCACAACCCTGGGGAACTCATCGTGTCACTTGCAGGCGGACGGGGCCTTGTCGCTCGCTACGCCCTTGCAGAGTTCGTCCTTCTTGATCCAGCCTTCCTTGACGACGACATCGAGGTTGTCGCGCGTGATCGGCACCGGCGTCAGGAAGCGCGAGGAGATCGCAATCTTCTTTTCGCCGCCGCTCCAGTTGGCCGCCTTGTCCGCCGGCTTGCCTTGTGCCAGCGCGACCGCAGCGGAGGCGGCTTCGCGGCCGAGTTCGCGCGAGTCCTTCCACACGGTGACGGTCTGCGTGCCGAGCGCGACGCGGTTGAGTGCCGCGAAGTCGGCGTCCTGCCCCGACACGGGGATGCCGCGGATGCCCTTGGCCGAAAGCGCCGCCACCGCGCCGCCCGCGGTGCCATCGTTCGCCGCCACCACGGCATCGACCTTGTTGCCGACCTTGGTGAGGATCTGCTCCATGTTCTTCTGCGCCACCTCGGGCTTCCAGCCGTCGGTGTATTCGTCGCCGACGATCTTGATGTCGCCCTTCTTCACCGCGTCGGCGATCACCTCCTGCTGGCCGGCGCGCAGGAAATTGGCGTTCGGGTCGGTCGGCGAGCCCTTGATCATCACGTAGTTGCCCTTGGGCTGGACCTTGTAGACCGCACGCGCCTGCATGCGGCCGACCTCGACATTGTCGAAGGTGATGTAGAAGACGCCGGGCGTTTCGATCAGGCGGTCGTACGCGACCACCGGCACCTTCTGCTTCATCGCCTTGTTGACGGCGGGCAGGATCGCGTCCTTGTCCATGGCCAGCACGATCAGCGCCTTGGCGCCCTTGCTCATCAGTCCCTCGATGTCGCCGAGCTGCTTTTCGGGCGAGCCTCCGGCGTCGGCGCTGATGTACTTGGCGCCCAGTTTTTCGAGTTGCGCCTTGATCGCGGCTTCGTCGGTCTTCCAGCGTTCTTCCTGGAAGTTGGACCAACTCACCCCCACCACGGTTTGCGCGCAGGCGCCGATGGCAGTCAGGCCGAAGGCCAGGGTGGTCAGGGTGCGTGCGAGCTTCATGTGCAGGTCTCCAGCTTGTGATGATTCGTTGGCTCGAATTAGTTCGAGTGCCAAACTAACTATCGCAGCGCTCAGCGGAAAACGGCATCGGGACATTCCCTGCGGGTAAATGCGCTACATCAGGATTGGTCACAGTCGATACGATTTCGCTCCGAACGCACGCCGTGCGCGTGCTGGAGACGACATGAAGTTTGACAATTCAACGGATGCGCTTGCGGCGCTCTATCGCACGATGGTGCGCATCCGCGCTTTCGAGAACGCCGCCGAGACCGCGAGCCAGGGCGGCGTGAGCGCCTATGGCCAGCAAGCCGCCGGTGGCGCCAAGGTGCGCGGCCCGCTGCACCTTTCGACCGGCCAGGAGGCGGTGCCGGCCGGCGTGTGCGCCCATCTGACACGGGTGGATTACCTCACCTCCACCCATCGCGGGCACGGCCACACGCTTGCCAAGGGTGCGGACCTGGGCCGGATGATGGGCGAGCTCTTTGGCAAGGCCACGGGCTTCAACGGCGGCAAGGGCGGCTCGATGCACATCGCCGACTTCTCGGTCGGGATGCTGGGTGCGAACGGCGTGGTCGCCGCCGGCCTGCCGATCGCGGTCGGCGCGGCGCACGCACAGAAACTGCTGAAGAAGGATGCGATCACGGTCTGCTTCTTCGGCGATGGCGCGATCAACCGCGGACCCTTTCTCGAATCGCTCAACTGGGCCCGCGTGTACGGGCTGCCGGTGCTGTTCGTCTGCGAGGACAACCGCTGGAGCGCCACCACCGCGAGCGGCCCGATGACGGCCGGGGACGGTGCCTCGGCGCGCGCCGAGGCCATGGACATTGCGTCGACGCAGGTCGACGGCAACGACGTGTTCGCAGTGCATGCTGCGGCCGGCAGGCTGGTCGCGGAAGTGCGCGCCGGCAGCGGGCCGCGCCTGTTGCATGCCCTCACCTACCGCGTGAAGGGTCATGTGTCGGTCGACCCGGCGGCATACCGAGATCCGGCCGAACTGGCCGCGGCGCTCGAAACCGATCCGATCGCACACGCACGCGCCCGACTGCTGGCCGAGGGCGTCAGTGCCGCAGCGCTCGAAGCAATCGAGAACGAGGCGCATGCGGAAGTCGATGCCGCACTGGCGGCGGCCGATGCCGCACCATGGCCCGAGGCCAGCACCGCCTACACCGATGTGCAAACCACGGGAGCGGGCCAATGGATATGAAGAGCGACATGGCCGGAGGCGGCGTGCCTGCACTGATCACCGTGCAAGAACTCAGCTACGCCGAGGCCGCCGTGATGGCGGTGCGCCGGGAGATGGAAGCCGACGCCAAGGTGGTCGTGCTGGGTGAAGACGTCGGCCGGGGCGGCATCTTCGGCCAGTACAAGGGCCTGCAGCAGACCTTCGGCCCCGATCGCGTGATCGACACGCCGATCTCCGAAGCCGCGATCATGGGGGCCGGCGTCGGCATGGCGCTGGCGGGCTTGCGGCCGGTGGTCGAGATGCGCGTGGTCGACTTCGCGCTCTGCGGAATGGACGAACTCGTGAACCAGGCCGCCAAGAACCGTTTCATGTTCGGCGGCCAGGGCCGCGTGCCGCTCGTGGCCCGCATGCCCGGCGGCATCTGGGACGCCTCGGCGGCCCAGCACTCGCAGTCGCTCGAAGCATGGTTCGCGCACCTGCCGGGCGTGGTGGTCGCATGCCCATCAACACCCCAGGACAACTATTCGATGCTGCGAGCGGCGCTGCAGTGCGGCGACCCGGTGGTCTACATCGAGCACAAGACGCTATGGGGGGTGCGCGGCGAGGTGGATGAAGGCGTGGCGGTGCCACTCGGCAAGGCCGCCCATGTATGCCGGGGTGACGCACTCACGCTGGTGAGCTGGGGAAAGCAGATGCATACCTGCATCGCCGCCTGCGGCGTGCTCGCGGCCGAGGGCATCGCGGTCGACCTGATCGACCTGCGGACACTGTGGCCCTGGGACCGCGAGGCGGTGCTCGCTTCCTGCGGCCGTACCGGCCGCTTGCTGGTGGTTCACGAGGCGGTGCAGGCCGCCGGCTTCGGCGCGGAGATCGCCGCGACAGCCGCCGAGGCCACCGGCTGCCGCGTCAAACGACTCGGCGCACCGCGCATTCCTGTCGGCTACGCGCCAGTCCTGGAGGCGCAATCGCGCGTGAGCGCCGAACAGATCGTGAAAGCCGCGAAGGCGCTGTCGGGATGAGCACGGGACTGGAGGATTCGGTCTTCTTCAAGCTGGTCCGCGTCGTCAACCTGACGGCGCGGCCCTTCCAGCAGCGGGTGGGCGAGCAGCACCAGCTCACGCTCAACGAGTGGCGGACGATGGCCGCGCTCGGCGCTCGGCCGGGCCTTACGGCCACGCAGGTCGCGGACCTCACCGGGCTGGACAAGATGGCGGTCAGCCGCGCGCTGGCGGGTCTCCAGCGGCACAAGCGGCTGCACCGTCATGAAGATCCGACCGACCTGCGCCGCAGCAGGCTCTACCTGAGCAGCATCGGCAAGGATCTCTACGCGATCGTCAGTGCCCAGGCGCGCGAACGCGAGGCCGAACTCTTCGCGGGCGTCGCGGCCGATGAACTCCGCGCGATGAATGCCACGCTCGACAAGCTGATCGCGTCGGTCTCCGGGACTGTCGAATCGGGCACCCTGGCCTGAGGCCGGGCCGCCCGGGGTTTTCACCCGCGACGCGGCTTCCGCTTCGCCTGTAAAAACAGGAGCACCGCGCCGACGCAGACCGGCGCTCCCTCATCCACAGGAATCCGAGCATGACCCTCCCCATCCCCTTTCGCCGCCGCACCGCACTGACCCTGGCTGCAATGGCCGTACTGACCATTGCCGCGGGACCGGTGGCAGCGCAGTCGACGTGGCCGACCAAGCCGGTGCGCATCGTCGTGCCCTTCGCGCCGGGCGGCACGACCGACATCCTGGCGCGCGCTGTCGCGCCTGAACTGTCCAAGGCATTCGGCCAGCAGTTCATCGTCGACAACCGTGCGGGCGCCGGCGGCAACGTGGGCGCCGAGATCGTGGCGAAGTCGCCCAACGACGGCTACACGCTGCTGATGGGGACAGTGGGTACGCACGGCATCAACCGCGCGCTGTACCCGAAGCTTCCCTTCGACCCAATCAAGGACTTCGCGCCGATCACGCTGGTCGCCGCCGTCCCGAACGTGATGGAGATGAACGTCGACAAGGCCAAGGCACTCAACATCAACAACGTCGCCGACTTCGTGAAGTACGCCAAGGCCAACCCGGGCAAGCTCAACATGGCATCGAGCGGCAGCGGCACCTCGATCCACCTGGCCGGCGAGCTCTTCAAGACCATGACCGGCAGCTACATGACGCACATCCCCTACCGGGGATCGGGCCCGGCGCTGCTGGACCTGGTAGGCGGCAATGCCGATGTGATGTTCGACAACCTCCCATCGTCGATGCAGCAGATCAAGGGCGGCAAGCTCAAGGCGCTGGCCGTGACCAGTTCGCAGCGTTCACCCGCGCTGCCCGACGTCCCGACGGTCGAAGAAGTCGGCGGCCCGGCCCTGAAGGGCTACGAGGCCAGTTCGTGGTTCGGCCTCCTGGCCCCGGCCGGCACCTCGCCGGACATCATCAACCGCATCCAACAGGAAGTCGCGAAGGCCCTCGGCACACCCGCCCTCAAGGAAAAGATGGTGGCCCAAGGCGCCATCCCCAGCGGCAACACCCCCGCCGAGTTCGCCAAGCTGATCGACAGCGAGCACACCAAGTGGGCAAAGGTAGTGAGAGCCTCCGGCGCAAAAGTCGACTAAGGCCGCAACCGAATTCGTGAGCCGCGGCGGAACCGGCTCCGCCGGTCCGCTCGCGGCGCCCCCTGCAGGGGGTGGGCGGCTACACGAAGTGAGCAAGCCTGGGGGTGAGCTAGACCTCCCAGACCACGTCCTTGCCGTCAGCCAGGGAGTCCTTGAGCATGTGAAGGAGCGGCGCGGCGCGCTGGCGCAGGCCGATGTGCTGTTTCTCGGCGTCCTCGTCGTGGCCCTCGACCGCATAGGAATCCGCGTTGTGCGCATTGCGGCTCTCGTTGGCCATTGCAGCTTCCAGGGCGGCAATGGCAGCGGGCATCTGCTCGCCGGTGATGACACCCTTGGGCGCCGGCGTCTTGCCGATGATGTCGAACAGCTGGCGCGCATGCACCTCGAGCATGACGAAGGGGGGAGTCGCCCGAGATTGAAATCGATACAGCATGGTGCCTCACTCACTTGTAGATGTAGTCGCGAACAAAAGGGTACTCCGATTGTGAGCCACGCAGCGGCCGGCGGTCGACTTCGCCATCCGGCTTCGTGGCGAGCATCTGGTGCAGCGAGATCCAGCCCTGTTCGAAGCTCATCGCGGACCCGGCGAGGTAGAGCCGGTATGCGCGCAGGATGCGCTCCGCGTTCGCGCCTTGCCGGCCGCCAGCGCGCTGAAGCACCTCACGCGCGGCGTCGAGCTCAGACTCGAGCGAGTCGGACCAGGCCCACAAAGTGCGGGCATAGTGCGGCCGCAGGTTCTCGGTGTCCACCATCTCGAGGCCGGCGGCCGCGGTCTCGCGCAGGACGTGGGTGACATGCAGGAGTTCGCCGCCCGGGAAGATGTACTTCTCGATGAAGTCCCCCATGCCGGCCCCGAGCTGCTGGTAATCGAGTTGGCCCGACGTGATGCCGTGATTCATGACCAGGCCACCGGGTGCCAGCAGCGAATGAATCTTGCGGAAGTAGGTCGGCATGTTGGCGCTGCCGACGTGCTCGAACATGCCGACCGACGAAATCTTGTCGAAGGGCCTGTCGTTGTCGAGCTGGCGGTAGTCGCGCAGTTCGACGCGCACGCGGCCCTGAAGCCCTTTCTCTTCGATCAGCCGCTGTACGTGGGCGTGCTGGTTCTTCGACAGGGTGATGCCGGTCGCATCAACCCCATAGTGCTCGGCGGCCCACATCAGGAGCGCCCCCCAACCTGAACCGATGTCGAGATAGCGCTCGCCCGGCTTCAGCATGAGCTTGCGGCAGATGTGGTCGAGCTTGGCTTCCTGCGCCTGCCCCAGCGTCATGTCCAGCTCGCGGAAATAGGCGCACGAGTAGACCCGCCGCGGATCGAGCCACAGCGCATAGAAGTCGTCGGAGACATCGTAGTGGAACTCGATCTGGGCTGCGTCCTTGCCGAGGGAATGCGATCCGCGGGACTTGGCGCGGCGCTGCAGGCGGCTCCACCATCCGGTGTTGGTCTCGGCCGGATTGCCGGGCAGCAGGCCGACGGCCGCGTCGATGAGGTCGCGCATGGCGCCCTCGATCTGCACGCGGCCCTCGACGTAGGCCTCGCCGATGGCGCCGATCTGTCGCCCCGCCAGCTTGGCGAGGACCGACCATTCGTTGAAAGCGAGTGTCACGCGTGACCCGGGCTTCGCAACCTGCCGGCCGTCTGGCAATTGCAGCGTGATGGGCACGGACAGTGAAGAAAGCTGGGACTCGATCTTCGGAATCAGGCTTTGCATGGGATTGATTTTTGCCATGCGCAAGCAGCCACGTCAACTGGCCTCCGCGAGCCTCCCCGGGGTCTCCAGGGTTGACATCAGATTGTTTATGTCTAAACTATTTATCCATGAATAGCTTCACCCCGAACCTTCAGCGCGTCTTGTGCATCGGCGGCGGCCCGGCAGGGCTGTACTTCGCGTTGTTGATGAAAGCGCGGCAGCCGAGCCTCGAAATCACGGTGATCGAGCGCAATCGCCCCTTCGACACCTTCGGCTGGGGCGTGGTGCTGAGCGATCAGACCCTCGCCAACCTCGCCGCGGCCGACCCTGGCACGGCGGACATCATCGGCCGGGAGTTCCACCACTGGGATGACATCCAGGTGTTCTTCAAGGGCGGGCAGGTGCGATCGGGCGGCCACGGCTTTTGCGGCATCGGGCGCAAGCGGCTGCTCAATATCCTGCAGGAGCGTTGTCTCGCGCTCGGCGTCAACCTCGTGTTCGAGACGGACGCCACGGACGACCAGGCGCTGGCCGCGGAGTACAACGCCGACCTGGTGATTGCCTCCGACGGCCTCAACAGCCGCATCCGCCAGCGCTATGCGGAAGTGTTCGAGCCCGATATCGACCTGCGGCAATGCCGCTTCGTCTGGCTCGGCACGAACCAGACTTTCGACGCCTTCACCTTCGCCTTCGAGAAGACCGAGCACGGCTGGTTCCAGGCCCATGCCTACCAGTTCGACGACAAGACGTCGACCTTCATCATCGAGACGCCCGAGGCGGTCTGGCAGGCGCACGGCCTCGACAAGATGGAGCAGCCGGAGGCGATCGCCTTCTGCGAGAAACTCTTCGCGAAGTACCTCGATGGTCATTCGCTGATCAGCAATGCCACGCATCTGCGGGGTTCGGCCAACTGGATCCGCTTCCCGCGCGTGGTCTGCAAGCACTGGACACACCGCGTCAGCGTGAACGGCAAGACGGTGCCAGTCGTGCTGATGGGCGATGCGGCGCATACGGCGCACTTTTCCATCGGTTCCGGCACCAAGCTCGCCCTCGAAGATGCGATCGACCTGGCCAACGAGTTCGCCGGCGGCGGCGACATCGACCATGTGCTCGAGGGCTACGAGGCGCGACGCAGCGTCGAGGTGCTCAAGATCCAGAACGCAGCGCGCAACTCCACGGAGTGGTTCGAGAACGTGCAGCGCTACACCGGCATGGAGATCGAGCAGTTCGCCTACTCGCTGCTCACGCGTTCGCAGCG
Source organism: Variovorax sp. P5_A3 (assembly GCF_056400665.1). Taxonomy (NCBI): domain Bacteria; kingdom Pseudomonadati; phylum Pseudomonadota; class Betaproteobacteria; order Burkholderiales; family Comamonadaceae; genus Variovorax; species Variovorax sp. P5_A3. The sequence continues at coordinate 29,494 of NZ_JBFUKW010000009.1, forward strand.
CATCAGCCACGAAAACCTGCGTCTGCGCGACACGGCATGGCTGGGCGGGTACGAGCAGTGGCTGTCGGGCGGCAAGCCCTTGCCTCCGATGCTGATGCCGCTCACCGTGCGCGGCCTGACGCTCAAGAATCGCATCGTCGTGTCGCCGATGGCGACCTACAGCGCGGTCGATGGCGTGCCGCAGGACTTCCTGCTCGTGCATCTCGGCGCGCGCGCACTCGGCGGCGCGGCCATGGTGTTCGTCGAGATGACCAGCCCGACGCCTGAGGGCCGCATCACGCCGGCCTGCACGGGGCTCTACAACGACGCGCAGTCTGCGGCGTTCAAGCGCATCGTCGACTTCGTGCACTCGCAGTCGAGCGCGAAGATCGGCATTCAACTCGGCCACAGCGGACCCAAGGGCTCCACGCAGGTCGGCTGGGAAGGCACGGACGAGCCACTGCCGGAAGGCAACTGGCCGCTGTTGGCCGCCAGTGCGCTTCCCTATGGTGAGCAGAACCAGTTGCCTGCTCAGATGACGCGCGCCGACATGGACCTGCTGCGCGACCAGTTCGTCGAATCCACCCGGCGTGCCGCCGAGGCCGGATTCGACTGGCTCGAGTTGCATTGCGCGCACGGCTACCTGCTGTCGTCCTTCATCAGCCCGCTGACCAACTTGCGCACCGACGAGTACGGCGGCGACATCGACAACCGCTGCCGCTACCCGCTCGAGGTCTTCCGCGCCATGCGCGCCGTGTGGCCTGCCGATCGTCCGATGAGCGTCCGTATCTCGGCCCACGACTGGGCGCCTGGCGGCAATACCGACGCCGACGCGGTGGTGGTGGCACGCGCCTTCAAGGACGCGGGTTGCGACTTCATCGATGTCTCGTCCGGCCAGACCACGCGCGCCGCGAAGCCGGTGTACGGACGCATGTACCAGACGCCTTTCGCGGACCGAATCCGCAATGAGGTCGGCATCTCGACAATCGCTGTCGGCGCCATCACAGATGCCGACCAGGCCAACAGCATCATCGCTGCGGGGCGTGCCGACCTGTGCGCTGTCGCGCGCCCACACTTGGCCGACCCGGCGTGGACGCTGCACGAAGCGGCCAAGCTGCAAAACCGCGACGTCGACTGGCCCAAGCAATACCTGAGCGGCCGCGACCAGATGTACCGCGAGATTGCCAAGCAGCAGCAACTCGCAGCGGCGATGGCGGCAGCGCCACGCGTGCCCGAAGAGGAGCAATAGCATGGACCTCGAAGCTCGAGCGCACAGCGAACATCCCGACGAGCTCCGGCTCTGGCTGCGCCTGCTGACCTGTACCCAATTGATCGAGAAGCAGGTACGCAACGAATTGCGCGAGCAGTTCGCCACGACCCTGCCTCGTTTCGACCTCATGTCGCAACTGGAGCGTTCGCCCGACGGGCTGAAGATGAACGAGCTGTCGCGCCGCATGATGGTCACCGGCGGCAACGTCACCGGCATCACCGATCAGCTTGTGACCGAAGGCCTGGTGGAGCGGGTGGATGTCGCAGGCGACCGCCGGGCATGGCGCGTGCGCCTCACGGCGCGCGGTCGCAAGCTCTTCAACGACATGGCGGAGCAACACGAGGCGTGGATCTGCGACGCCTTCTCGGCACTGAACCCCAAGGAGATCAGCCAGCTGCACAAGCTGCTCGGCAAGGTCAAGCAACACTCACATCAGCAAATGGCGGAGACTCTATGAAGCACTACATCGGCGCGGACAGCCCTATGCGCGCACAGTTCGAACCCAAGTCCGGATACAAGGCCGAGCATTTTTCGTGGTCGTTCGACGCTGGCGTCGGCACGGTCACGCTGAACCGGCCCGAGCGCAAGAACCCCCTGACCTTCGATTCGTATGCCGAACTGCGCGACCTGTTCCGCGCACTGAGCTTTGCCACCGACGTCAAGGCGATCGTCGTCACGGGTGCCGGGGGTAACTTCTGCTCCGGTGGAGACGTGCATGAAATCATCGGCCCCCTGACGAAGATGCGCATGCCCGAACTGCTGGAGTTCACGCGCATGACGGGCGATCTGGTGAAGGCGATCCGCCATTGTCCGCAGCCCATCGTCGGAGCGATCGATGGCGTCTGTGCCGGCGCGGGCGCGATGATCGCGCTGGCCTGCGACCTTCGCTACGGAACCCCGGCGACCCGCACAGCATTCCTGTTCACGCGCGTCGGGCTGGCCGGTGCCGACATGGGCGCCTGCGCGTTGCTGCCCCGAACGATCGGGCAGGGCCGCGCGTCCGAGTTGCTTTTCACCGGCCGCGCGATGACGGCTCAGGAAGGGCATGCCTGGGGATTCTTCAACGCATTGCACGAGAGCGATGCGCTGCTTGCCGCCGCCACCGCGACCGCACGCGATCTTGCGGAGGGCCCGAGCTTCGCCCACGGCATGACCAAGACCATGCTGTCGCAGGAATGGTCCATGACCATCGACCAGGCCATCGAGGCCGAAGCACAGGCGCAAGCGATCTGCATGCAGACGGAGGATTTCAAGCGCGCCTACGAGGCCTTCGCGGCCAAGCGCAAGCCCGTGTTCGGAGGGGACTGAGTCATGGCTGCATCGGCTGTCGATCCTTCCACGGCGCATCTCGCGCTGCCCTTCTTCGACGACGCGCATCGTGCGCTCGCACGTGAGTTGCTGCCCTGGGCGGCGGCACAGGCGGTGGATGAGCGCGATGACCGCGCGGCCTGCCGCGACTGGGTCCGTCGGCTCGGCCAGGCCGGCTGGCTGCGCTACTGTGTGCCGGCTGCCTCCGGCGGTGCGCTGGAGCGGCTCGATTCGCGTGCGCTCGTGCTGTTGCGCGAGACGCTCGCGTTCCATTCGCCGCTGGCTGATTTCGCCTTTGCGATGCAAGGGTTGGGCAGCGGAGCGATCACGCTGGCTGGCACCTCGGCGCAGCATACCGACTACCTCGCGCCTGTCGGTCGCGGGGACAAGATCGCAGCCTTTGCGCTCAGCGAACCCGAAGCCGGCTCCGACGTCGGCGCGATGGCGATGCGTGCCGAAGCCACGGCCGACGGATGGCGTCTGACCGGCGAGAAGACCTGGATCAGCAATGGCGGCATTGCCGATTTCTATTGCGTCTTCGCAAAAACGGATCCAGCCGCAGGATCGCGAGGCATCACGGCATTCATCGTCGGCGCCAGCACCCCCGGACTCGACACCTCGGGCCACATCGAGGTGATGGCGCCGCATCCGCTGGCAACCTTGCGCTTTGACGGGTGCGTGGTGCCGCGCAGCGCGCAGCTCGGGGAGTTGAACGGCGGATTCAAGCTGGCGATGCGCACGCTAGACATCTTCCGTGCCTCCGTCGCCGGCGCCGCGCTCGGCATGGCGCGACGCGCCTTGTCGGACGCGATCCAGCACGCCCAGAAGCGAAGGATGTTCGGCCAGACGCTGGCGGATTTCCAGCTGACCCAGGCGAAGCTCGGCGAGATGGCTGCAATGATCGACAGTGCCGCGCTCCTCACCTACCGCGCGGCTTGGATGCGTGACGACAGCGAGCGGCGCGGCAAGCCCGCCGTCGGCGACCTCACCGCGGCCGCCGCCATGGCGAAGATGTGCGCGACCGAGAACGCGAGCCGCGTGATCGACATGGCGCTGCAGATGCATGGCGGGCTCGGCGTGAAGGTGGGCACCAAGGTCGAGAGCCTCTACCGCGACATCCGCTCCTTGCGCATCTACGAGGGCGCAACGGAAGTCCAGCAACTGATCATTGGCAAAGCCGTCCTGAGGAACAAATGACCCCTAGTGCTCAGATCGATCGCTTCGTGCACGACCGGCTTCCGCCGGCGGATCAATTGCCGATCTTCCGGTACGACCTGCCCGAACTCCGGCTGCCGGATCGGCTGAATCTGGTGGAGGAGTTGCTCGATAACGCATCGTCAAAGGGCTTCGCCGACAGGCCAATGTTGCGTTCGCCAGCGCGCACGCTCACGTATGGGGAAGCGGCCGTCGAAGTCAATCGCATCGCTCAGGTGCTGACCGAGGATCTCGGCCTGGTCCCTGGGAATCGCGTGCTGCTGCGCGGGGGGAATTCGATACCCATGGCCCTGGCGTGGCTGGCGGTGGTCAAGGCCGGCCTGATCGCGGTCGCCACCATGCCGTTGCTGCGCGCCAAGGAACTGGGCGAGATCATCGAGAAGTCGCAGCCGGCGGTCGCGCTGTGCGAGGGCAAGCTGCTCGACGAACTGCGGACGGCGCAGGCGGCGCATCCGGTGTTGAAGACGATCGTCGCGTTCAACCTGCCGGAGGCGCCCGATTCACTCTCTGCACGCGCTGCGGGAAAGACGGGGGTGTTCGAGGCATGTCCGACGGCTGCGGACGATATCGCCCTGCTGGCCTTTACCTCCGGCACGACAGGCAAGCCCAAGGCGCCGGTAACGACCCACCGCGACGTGCTCGCGATGTGCCAGACTTGGCCGCGGCATGTCCTTCGGGCGTGCAGCGACGACATCGTCGTCGGCTCCCCGCCGCTGGCCTTCACGTTCGGGCTGGGCGGCCTTTTGATCTTCCCGATGTCGGCAGGCGCATCCGTGTACTTTCATGATGCGCCGTATACGCCGGAAACCATGGTCAACGTGATTCGCGAGATCGGCGCGACGATCTGCTACACCGCGCCCACCTTCTATCGCCAGATGGCGGTCTTTGCCAAGGCGGGAATGCCAAGTCTGCGGATCAGCGTCAGCGCCGGCGAGGCCCTGCCCGATGCGACGCGTCAACTCTGGAAGCAAGCGACCGGCATAGAGATGCTCGACGGCATCGGTGGAACCGAGGTGTTCCACATCTACATTTCCGCTGCTGGCGACGACGTCCGGCGCGGCGCAGTCGGCAAGGCGGTGCCGGGTTTTATCGCCAGGATCGTGGATGACGCCGGCAACGAAGTGCCACGCGGGACGGTCGGCAAGCTGGCGATCATCGGCCCAGTCGGCTGCCGCTACCTCGACGATCCGAGGCAGGCGGACTATGTGAGGAACGGCTGGAATTACCCCGGCGATGCATTCGTCGAGGACGAAGACGGTTATTTCTTCTACCAGTCTCGCGCCGACGACATGATCGTCACGGCGGGCTATAACGTGGGCGGGCCGGAGGTCGAGGATGCGCTGCTGAAGCATCCGGCCGTCGCCGAGTGCGGCGTGATCGGCAAGCCCGATGAAGAGCGCGGAATGATCGTCAAGGCGTTCTGCGTGCTCAAGCCGGGTCATGTGGGCGACGCAACGCTGGTCAAGGCACTGCAGGACCACGTCAAGGCCACCATCGCGCCCTTCAAATATCCCCGGGAGGTCGCTTTCGTGACCAACCTGCCGCGCACGGAAACCGGAAAACTTCAACGATTCAAACTGAGGCAATTGACATGATCAAACTCTTGCAGCCCCCGGGCTGGATGCCCCCGAAGGGCTATGCGAATGGCGTGGCAGCGCGCGGCACGATGGTCTTCGTCGGCGGGCAGATCGGATGGAATGCGCAGCAGCAATTCGAATCCGACGATTTCATCGAACAGGCGGGCCTGGCACTGCGGAACATCGTCGAGGTCCTGCGCGAAGCTGGCGCGGGACCCGAGCACATGGTGCGGATGACGTGGTATGTGGTGGATCGCGACGAGTACAGCCGTCGCCTTGGCGAGCTTGGACCGGTCTACCGCGAAGCAATGGGAAAGAACTTCCCGGCGATGACCTGTGTGCAGGTCGCGGCCCTTGTCGAATCTCGCGCGAAGGTGGAGATCGAGGTCACTGCGGTCATTCCGGACTGAGCACTAAGAAGTCGGAACTCACAAAAGCAAAAAGCCCACCGAAGTGGGCTTTTTGTCGTTTCGACGATTTCCATCGCCGGAAATTTGGTTGCGCGAGCAAGATTTGAACTTGCGACCTTTGGGTTATGAGCCCAACGAGCTACCAGGCTGCTCCATCGCGCGGCAAGATGGAATTATAGCTTATTCTGCGGCATTCTGCTCGTCAACAGTTGCTTCTGTCACTTCGGGACGATCAACCAGTTCGACGAGCGCCATGGGCGCGTTGTCGCCCACGCGGAAACCCATCTTCAGGATGCGCGTATAGCCGCCTGGACGTGCTTGGTAGCGGGGACCGAGTTCGCCGAACAGCTTGACGACGCTGTCGCGATCGCGCAGACGGTCGAATGCGAGGCGTTTATTGGCGACCGTCGGCTTCTTGGCCAGCGTGATCATCGGTTCGATGACGCGGCGCAGTTCCTTGGCCTTGGGGACGGTGGTCTTGATGACTTCATGCTCGATGAGCGAATTCATCATGTTCTGCAGCATCGCGAGGCGGTGCGAGCTGGTGCGGTTGAGTTTACGAAGTCCGTGTCCGTGACGCATGGTGCTTTCCTTTACTTTATAAAAACAGGCAGCCGTATCAGGTACTGCCCGGTGCACTGCGGGCCCTTCCGGCCCGCCAAAAAAATCAGCGCTTGTCCAGACCGGCCGGCGGCCAGCTTTCAAGCTTCATACCCAAAGTCAGGCCGCGAGATGCGAGCACTTCCTTGATTTCGTTGAGCGACTTGCGACCCAGGTTCGGCGTCTTGAGCAACTCGTTTTCTGTGCGCTGGATCAAGTCACCGATGTAGTAGATGTTCTCCGCCTTGAGGCAATTGGCCGAACGAACCGTGAGTTCAAGCTCGTCGACCGGGCGCAACAGGATCGGATCGAACTGTTGAGCGCTACGCGGTGCGGGTGCGTCGAACGCAGCGAGTTCGCCACCTTCGAGCTGTGCGAACACTGCCAGTTGCTCAACAAGGATCTTTGCCGATGCGCGAACCGCATCTTCGGCAGTGATCGCACCGTTGGTTTCGATCTCGACCAGCAGTTTGTCCAGGTCGGTGCGCTGCTCGACGCGAGCGCTTTCCACCGTGTAGCTCACTCGCTTGACCGGCGAGAAGGAGGCGTCCAGAACGATACGGCCGATCGATTTGGTCGGTTCGTCCGCATAGCGGCGCATCGTTCCGGGGACGTAGCCACGGCCCTTTTCAACCTTGATCTGCATGTCGAGTTTGCCGCCTTGCGACAAGTGGGCGATCACGTGATCAGGGTTGATGATCTCGACATCGTGCGGCGTCTGGATATCCGATGCGGTGACGGCGCCTTCGCCGTCCTTGCGCAAGCTCAGCGTGACTTCATCGCGGTTGTGAAGCTTGAACACCACGCCCTTGAGATTCAGCAGAATATTGACGACGTCTTCCTGCACACCATCGATCGACGAGTACTCGTGCAACACGCCGGCAATCGTGACTTCGGTGGCCGAATAGCCGACCATCGACGACAGCAGAACGCGACGCAATGCGTTGCCGAGCGTGTGGCCGTAGCCGCGCTCGAACGGCTCGAGCGTGACCTTGGCCTTGTTGGGCGCAAGTTGCTCGACTTGGATGGTCTTGGGTTTCAGCAGGGTGGTTTGCATGCAGACTTCCTCTCAATACCCCCGGCTCGTTACACCGGTAAGGCTGGTGAAGCACCTGACCCGAAGCGACGTGCGGGGGCAGGAACGTGAACAAAAATATCGGCCCGCGCACAGATGCGCGGGCCAAAAAATCAGCGCGAATAGAGTTCGACGATCAACGATTCGTTGATATCAGCTGCAAATTCGTCGCGATCGGGAACCTTCTTGAAAGTGCCTTCGCCTTTGTCGGCATTCACTTCGACCCAAGCCGGGATCCCGACTTGCTGAGCCAGCTGAAGTGCCTCGGCAATGCGGGTCTGCTTCTTCGACTTGTCCCGCACGGCGATCACGTCACCGGTCTTTACTAGGTACGACGGGATATTGACCGACTGACCATTCACCGTGATTGCCTTGTGCGACACCAACTGGCGCGCTTCGGCGCGGGTCGAACCAAAGCCCATGCGATAGACCACGTTGTCCAGTCGCGATTCGAGAATGAACAGCAAATTGGCGCCGGTGTTGCCACGACGGCGGTCGGCTTCCTCGAAGTACCGGCGGAACTGCTTCTCGAGCACGCCATACATGCGTTTGACCTTCTGCTTTTCACGCAGTTGCAGGCCGAAGTCGGAGGTGCGCTGACCCGAGGTCCGTCCGTGCTGGCCCGGTTTGGAGTCGAACTTGGCCTTGTCCTGGATCGAACGACGGGCGCTCTTCAGGAACAAGTCAGTGCCTTCGCGGCGGGAGAGTTTGGCCTTGGGGCCGAGATAGCGTGCCACTTGATCTTCCTTTGTGTCATCTACCGCAGTTTGATGCGGGAGCCATCAGCGGCGTGCCGACGGCGGTGGGCTTGTTGAAAAACAAAATGCGCAGCCGCTGTGAAGCGGGCTGCGCCGGACGTCCTCGTCTCAGATCCGACGACGCTTTTGCGGACGACAGCCGTTGTGCGGCACCGGCGTCACATCGGCAATGGAGTTGATCCGGATGCCGAGCGCGGCGAGCGCGCGCACCGACGATTCGCGACCAGGACCTGGGCCCTTGATCTCGACGTCGAGGTTCTTGATGCCTTGTTCGACCGCAGCACGACCGGCGACTTCAGAGGCGACCTGCGCAGCGAAAGGCGTCGATTTGCGCGAACCCTTGAAGCCCTGACCACCCGAAGACGCCCATGACAAAGCATTGCCTTGGCGATCGGTGATCGTGATGATCGTGTTGTTGAACGAAGCGTGCACGTGGGCGATGCCGTCCGCAACGTTCTTGCGAACCTTCTTGCGAACGCGTTGTGCAGCGTTATTGGCAGGAGCTTTAGCCATGCTGGTCTATCCTTATTTCTTCAGGGACTGCGCCGCCTTGCGCGGACCCTTGCGAGTGCGAGCATTGGTGCGCGTACGCTGGCCGCGCATCGGCAGGCCGCGACGATGACGGAAGCCGCGATAGCAACCGATGTCCATCAAGCGTTTGATATTCATCGTCGTTTCGCGACGCAAGTCGCCTTCGATGGTGAAGAGCGCGATCTGGTCGCGGATCTTCTCCAGATCGGCGTCGGTCAGATCTTTGATCTTCTTCGAATACTCGATGCCGCTCGCTTCGCAGATCTTGCGGGCGCGGGTGCGACCGATACCGAAAATGGCGGTCAGGCCGATTTCAGCGTGCTTGTGCGGCGGAATGTTGATGCCAGCAATACGTGCCATGTGCGTCCTCTAATACTCGTTCAATCAACCTTGGCGCTGCTTGTGGCGCGGGTCGGTACAGATCACGCGCACCACACCTTTGCGGCGGATGATCTTGCAATTACGGCAAATGGTTTTGACCGAAGCCGAAACTCTCATTTCATTCTCCTAAAACTCTTTCAACCCGGCGACTCATTTCGCCCGAAACACAATGCGCGCCCGGCTCAAGTCGTAGGGCGTCAACTCAACGGTGACCTTGTCACCTGGAAGGATGCGGATGTAATGCATCCGCATCCTTCCGGAAATATGTCCAAGGACGATGTGCCCATTTTCCAGCTTCACCCGGACGTTGCATTTGGAAGGTTCTCCAGACCCTCACCGTGCATCTGGATGACATCGTCCTTCGACATCTACACCTACGATGTCTTGAAATTGGCCTTCTTCAGCAGCGATTCGTATTGCTGAGACATCATGTAGTTCTGTACTTGGGCCATGAAGTCCATCGTGACAACCACGATGATCAACAGGGATGTACCTCCAAAATAGAAAGGCACGTTGTATTTGAGGATCAGGAACTCGGGCAGGAGGCAGACGAAGGTGATGTACACCGCGCCGGCCAATGTCAAGCGAACCAGGATCTTGTCGATGTAGCGCGCAGTTTGGTCACCCGGGCGGATGCCAGGAATGAACGCGCCGCTCTTCTTCAGGTTGTCGGCGGTCTCGCGACTGTTGAACACAAGCGCCGTGTAGAAGAAGCAGAAGAACACAATGGCGCTGGCATACAGCAGCACATAGATTGGTTGTCCCGGTCGAAGGGCGCCGGCAATATCCTTGATCCAACGCATGCTCTCGCCGGTGCTGAACCAGCCCACGACCGTGGTGGGCAGCAGGATGATCGACGACGCGAAGATCGGCGGAATCACGCCAGCCATGTTGAGCTTCAAAGGCAGGTGGGACGACTGTCCACCATAGACCTTGTTTCCAACCTGTCGCCGCGCATAGTTCACAAGGATCTTGCGTTGACCGCGCTCGACGAACACCACGAAATAGGTCACCAACACCACCACCGCGACGATGAACAGCGCGACAAGCACATTCATTGCCCCGGTGCGGACCAATTCGAGCAGCCCGCCAATCGCATTCGGCAATCCGGCTGCGATACCCGCGAAGATCAGAATCGAAATTCCGTTTCCAAGACCACGCTCCGTGATCTGCTCCCCGAGCCACATCAGGAACATCGAGCCAGCGGTGAGGCTAACCATGGCCGTGATCCGGAAACCGAAGCCAGGCGAAATCACCAACCCGGCGGATGACTCGAGCGCGACCGCGATGCTGAACGACTGGAACAGTGCGAGCGCTAGCGTACCGTACCGGGTGTACTGCGTGATCTTGCGACGGCCCGCCTCGCCTTCCTTCTTCAACTGCTCGAAGGTCGGAACCACATAGGTCATCAATTGCATGATGATCGACGCGGAGATGTAAGGCATGATGCCCAGCGCGAACACGGTGAAGCGCGACAACGCGCCACCCGAGAACATGTTGAACAGGCTCAGGATGCCGCCTTGCTGGCCCTGGAACAGCTGCGCAAGTTGGTCCGGGTTGATGCCCGGCACCGGAATATGTGCCCCGATGCGATAGACCACAAGCGCGAGCAGCAAAAAGACCAGTCGACGACGCAGGTCGCCGAACTTGCCTGTTTTTGCGAGCGTTGCCGCGTTGGTTGCCACGAAGAACTTCTTTCAGTCCGTGTGTTTAGGCGACGCTGCCGCCAACTGCTTCGATAGCGGCCTTGGCGCCGGCAGTCGCACCAATGCCCGTCAACCTGACGGCCTTGGTGAGTTCACCCGACTTGATGACCTTCACCACTTTGGCGATCTGCCCCACAAGACCCGCTTGCTTCAGCGCCAGCACGTCCACTTCGGCCAGGCCGAGCTTCTCAAGGGAGGCAAGCGTGACTTCGGCGTTGTACTTCAGCAGGTGCGACTTGAAGCCACGCTTAGGCAGACGACGCTGCAGCGGCATTTGACCGCCTTCGAAGCCGACCTTGTGGAAACCGCCTGCACGCGACTTCTGACCCTTGTGACCACGACCCGCGGTCTTCCCGAGGCCGGAGCCGATACCACGGCCGACGCGGCGCTTGGCGTGCTTGGCGCCGGCTGCCGGCTTGATGCCATTGAGTTCCATATACGTCTCTCTCAGCGACTCTGTTTAGAGCACTTTGACCAGATAACTGATCTTGTTGATCATGCCGCGCACCGCGGGTGTGTCTTGCAATTCGCTCACGCTATTGAGCTTTCGCAGACCCAGGCCACGCACTGTGGCGCGATGCGATTCCTTGGTGCCGATCGGGCTCTTGACCAATTGCACCTTGAGGGTTTGTTGTTGCGTCGTCATCTCGATACTCCCGGTTTAGGCGAAGAGTTCTTCGACGGTCAGACCACGCTTGGCAGCCACTTCGGATGCCGTCGTTGAATTCTTCAATCCGTCGAGCGTAGCGCGAACCATGTTGTACGGGTTCGACGATCCATGGCTCTTGGCCACGATATCGGTGATGCCCATCACTTCGAACACGGCACGCATCGGGCCGCCGGCAATGATGCCGGTACCCTTCGGGGCCGGAATCATGACCACCGAGGCGGCGCCATGATGGCCGGTCACGCGGTGATGCAGCGTACCGTTCTTGATCGAAATCTTTGCCAGGTTGCGACGTGCTTCTTCCATCGCCTTCTGCACTGCGGCCGGCACTTCCTTCGATTTGCCCTTGCCCATGCCGACGCGACCATCGCCATCACCGACCACGGTGAGCGCTGCGAAACCGAGGATACGACCACCCTTCACCACCTTGGTGACGCGGTTGATCGCGATCATCTTCTCGCGCAAACCGTCTTCGGGGCCTTCGTTCTGCGTTCTTGCCTGAATCTTTGCCATTTTGAATCTCGTATCCGGTTAGAACTGCAGGCCAGCTTCACGAGCGGCATCGGCCAGCGCCTTGACGCGGCCGTGATACGCGAAACCTGCGCGATCGAACGCAACTTTCTCGACGCCGGCAGCCTTCGCCTTTTCGGCGATGCGCTTGCCGATGGCGGTTGCAGCAGCGGTGTTGCCACCCTTGCCGGAGCCGCCCAGCGAGGAACGCACCTCGGCTTCGGCTGTCGATGCAGTCGCGATCACCTTGGAGCCGTCGTCGGAGATGACGGTGGCATAGATGTGCAAATTGGTGCGGTTCACCGTCAGCCGCGCCACGCCTTGCGTCGCAATGCGGATGCGGGTCTGGCGCGAACGGCGAAGACGCTGTGCTTTTTTGGTCAACATCATTTTGCTGCCCCTTATTTCTTCTTGGTCTCTTTGATCACGATCTTTTCGTCCGAGTACTTGATGCCCTTGCCCTTGTAAGGCTCAGGCGGACGAACAGCGCGGATCTCAGCGGCGATTTGGCCAACGCGTTGGCGATCGGCACCCTTGATCAGGATTTCAGTCGGCGTCGGGGTTGCCACCGTGATGCCTTGCGGCATATCGATGTTGACCGGATGCGAATAGCCGACTTGCAGATTCAGCTTGGCGCCCTGTGCGGCAGCCTTGTAGCCGACGCCGACCAGGGCGAGCTTCTTTTCGAAGCCCTTGGTCACGCCAACGACCATGTTGTTCACCAGCTGACGGACCGTGCCGCTCATTGCATTCGCTTCGCGCGACTCGTTCGCAGGTTCGAAATTCAGCTTGCCGTCATTACTGACGATCTTGACCAGTGCATTGCGCTCGAGGCTGAGCGTGCCGCCCGTGCCCTTGACGCTGATCTGGTCGTCCTTGATCGACACATCCACGCCTGCGGGGATGACGATCGGCATTTTTCCTACTCGGGACATTTCAGTTTCTCCTCGATGTCTCGGTTACGCGACGTAGCACAAGACTTCGCCACCAACACCGGTAGCGCGCGCCTTGCGGTCAGTCATCACGCCCTTTGGGGTCGTGACGATGGCCACGCCTAGGCCGTTCTGAACTTGCGGGATGGCCGCGCTGCCCTTGTAGACACGCAGACCAGGACGGCTCACACGCTCGATGCGCTCGATGACCGGGCGGCCAGCGTAGTACTTCAACGCGATTTCGAGTTCGCTCTTGCCGGCTTCGGTCTTGACCTTGAAGCCGTCGATATAGCCCTCGTCCTTCAGCACCTGTGCGATCGCGATCTTCACCTTGGAAGACGGGACCGACACGGTGGGCTTCGCCACCATCTGCGCGTTGCGGATGCGCGTCAGCAGGTCGGCAATGGGATCACTCATGCTCATGTTGTTTGCTCCTGCCTGGCTTACCAGCTGGCCTTAGTGACACCAGGGATGTCGCCGTTGAAAGCCAGTTCGCGGATCTTGGCGCGGGCCAGACCGAATTGACGGAAGGTGCCACGCGGACGACCGGTGATTTCGCAACGGTTGCGTTGGCGCGTCGGGTTCGCGTTACGCGGGAGCTTCTGCAGGCCCAGGCGGGCAGCTGCGCGCTCTTCGTCGCTCTTCTTGGCGTCGTTGGCGATCGCCTTGAGTTCCGCGTGCTTCGCGGCGTACTTGGCGACCAGGTTGTCGCGCTTAAGTTCGCGCTGGATCAAAGATGCTTTAGCCACAGATCGCCTCAGTTCTTGAACGGGAAACGGAAGCCAGCGAGAAGCGCCTTGGCTTCCTCGTCGGTCTTGGCCGTCGTCGTGATGCTGATATTGAGACCGCGCAGGGCATCGACCTTGTCGTATTCGATCTCAGGGAAAATGATCTGCTCTTTGACGCCGATGTTGTAGTTGCCACGGCCATCGAACGCACGGCCAGAAATCCCACGGAAGTCACGGACACGCGGCAGAGCCACCGTCACGAAGCGATCCAGGAATTCATACATCTGAACGCCACGGAGCGTGACCATGCATCCGATCGGCTGGTTCTCGCGGATCTTGAAACCAGCGATAGCCTTCTTCGACTTCGTGACGACAGGCTTCTGGCCCGCGATCTTGGTCAGATCGGCAACGGCGTTGTCGAGGACCTTCTTGTCGGCGACCGCTTCACCCACGCCCATGTTGAGCGTGATCTTGGTCAGACGCGGAACCTGCATTGGCGTGGTGTAGCCAAACTTCTCGGTCAGATCTTTCGCGATCTTTTCGCGATAGTGTTTTTGGAGACGTGCCATGTGAGTACCCCTTAGGCGGCCTTGATTTCTTCGCCGCTGGACTTGAAGACGCGAACGCGCTTGCCGTCCGTGACCTTGATGCCCACGCGATCGGCCTTGCCGGTCGCAGCATTGAAGATCGCCACGTTGGATTGGTGAATCGGCATGGCCTTCTCGACGATGCCCCCGGTCGTACCCTTGAGTGGATTCGGCTTGGTGTGCTTCTTGACGATATTGATGCCGTCGACAACCAGATGCGAATCATCCTTACGCAGGGACACAGTCCCACGCTTGCCCTTGTCGCGCCCGGCCAACACGATGACCTGGTCGCCTTTGCGAATCTTGTTCATGGCGTTGTTGTCCTTACAGAACTTCGGGGGCCAGCGACACAATCTTCATGAACTTCTCAGTGCGCAGTTCGCGCGTGACCGGTCCAAAGATGCGGGTGCCGATCGGCTCCAGCTTGGCATTGAGCAACACAGCTGCGTTGCCGTCGAACTTGACGAGCGAACCGTCGCTGCGACGGATGCCCTTGGCGGTGCGGACCACCACTGCGCTGTAGATCTCACCCTTCTTGACGCGACCACGGGGAGCGGCCTCCTTGACGCTGACCTTGATGACGTCGCCCACGCTGGCATAACGCCGCTTGGAGCCACCGAGCACCTTGATACACAGGACGGATTTCGCGCCCGTGTTGTCGGCCACATCGAGCCGGGATTCAGTTTGGATCATTTCGTGATATTCCCAACTTGTACTGCTCGTTGCCCGGACACTTCCGAATCAACTCCGCAGTCAGTCTTGGGCCCGTCGTCCACGCACCGACCAGTTCGATGCGCTTCCGCTGGGCAGAAGCTTCGCCTTTTCAAGCGAAGCCTGCGATTGTCACATAGTCCGCAGGCGCCGTCAACAACCCAACTGGCGCATTCTTTGGAAACGTAGACTTCGAGATGTGCACGACCAGCCAACGCCCCTAACCACTCGTCGGCGGATATTGGCCGCCGCTTCGATTTCCTTCTCGGGCGAGTTGGGCGGATGCACAGGTGGCATCACGGCACCACTTCGCTTCTATGGCATGCGCTGCTCAGCTGCCAGCGGGAATGATGTGCCTCGCCCGGTCGGCGTCACAGTTCTCAGCCAACCCGACGGGACGCCATGGCCAGCGCGGCGGCGCGCGCCCCAGGGCACACCGGTTCCCGACCCGGAGGCGATCCGTTTGCGCCGCGCCACCGAGACGGTGCTCTGGGCCAGCGAGGGCGACGTGGCGCGGCTTCGGCCCGGCACTCTACGAGTCGAAGCGCGACGGAACGCTGGTTCGCGAAATCCTCCTTCCAGCCATGTTTCAACCTGATTCCGGACGAAAGCGCGGCGCAAGGGACAACCTCGGTCCGGAGGGACTCGCCCTGACGCCTGACGATCGTCACGCCTGGCTGGCCATGGAAAACGCCCTTGCCCAAGACGGCCCCGTCCCGACGGTGGCCTCGCCAGGCGGTCCTTGCCGATTCACCCAGATCGACCTTGCGACCGGCAGGACCAGCCGGCAGGTCGCCTACGTCCCGGACGCCATCCCCCAACGCCCGCTGCTGCCAGGCCTGCATGCCGACAATGGGGTCAGCGAGGTGCTGGTGATTGACGCCCATCGCATGCTGGTCCTCGAGCGCGCCTACGCCACCGGAATCGGCAACTCGCTGCGGCTCTACGAAATCGATACCCGCACCGCCTCGGACACTCTGGCCGTAGAGGCGCTGAGCTCGGACAATCACACTCCCTCCCCCAAGAAACTGGTCGCCAACTTCGCACGCTGGGTCTGTCCCGCCTGGACAATAGTGAGGGCCTGTGTTGGGGCCCCAATCTGCCGAACGGCAGCCGCCTCCTCGTCGTGGTGAGCGACGACAATTTCAATCCGCTGCAAATCACTCAGTTCGCAGCATTCGAATTCACCGGATAAGCCATGAACATCGCAGTCACTTTCCTGCCCCGACGGGAGCCGACGCCCTTGCCACCCATCGCGTTCATCGGCGGCGGCAACATGGCAAGCGCCATCATCGGGGGCCTCATCAAGCAGGACGTACCTCCGGAGGCCATCGAGGTGGTCGAACCCTTCGCCGAAGCACGCGCCAAGCTTGCCCATGACTTCGGCATCACGGCGCAGGCCGAGGCTGGCGACGCACTTGCACGCTGCGAGGTCGTGGTGTGGGCCGTCAAGCCGCAGAGCTTCGCCGAGGCGGCACGCCCGGTGCGCGGACTGACGCCCGATGCACTCCATTTGTCAGTTGCCGCGGGGATCCCATCCAGCAGCGTCGTCCGCTGGCTTGGGACGGAACAGGTGGTTCGCGCCATGCCCAATACGCCAGCCCTTGTCGGCCAAGGCATGACGGGACTCTTTGCGCGCGAGGCCGTGGACAACACGGGTCGGAAACTGGTTGAACAGGTGCTCGCCCCCACCGGCGACTTGATGTGGGTAGACGAGGAAGGGGCTCTCGACGCCGTCACTGCGATATCGGGCTCCGGTCCGGCCTATGTCTTCTATTTCATCGAGGCGATGACGGAAGCCGCAGTCGAGCTCGGATTGACGCCGGAACAGGCGCACCAGCTGGCAGTGGGCACCTTCACCGGCGCGTCCGCCCTTGCCAGCAGCGCGACCGAGCCGCCGTCGGTTTTGAGGGAACGCGTGACGTCGAAGGGCGGCACCACCCATGCCGCCATCACGGCCATGGAGAGCGCCGATCTCAAGGCGAAATTCAAGGAGGCGATCCGCGCCGCACATCGTCGCGCGGCTGAACTGGGCCAAGAGTTCGGGCGCAACTGAGGAGAAAGGCGGTCGCAGTCAGCGCAGTGCGTATCCGGCCACGACACCCGCGAACACCGTGAAGCCCAGCCAATGGTTGAGACGGAAAGCCTTGAAGCAACCGTCGCGCGTCCGGTCATGAATCAGCCGCCAATGCCATAGCGCCTGCGCCGTCGCGATCCCTATCGCGACGAAGAAGAGCGCACCCAGCGCCTTGCCGGCACCTGCAAAGCCCCAGACGACCAGGAAGACGGCATAACTCGCCATGACGATCGCGACGTCGAGGCGCCCGAAAGTGATTGCCGATGTCTTCATGCCGATCTTGAGGTCGTCGTCGCGATCGACCATCGCGTACTCCGTGTCATAGGCCAGCACCCAGAACAGATTGCCCGCGAGCAGCCACCAGGCCAATTGCGGAACGTGGGCCTGAACGGCCGCAAACGCCATCGGTATGCCGAAGCTGAACGCGATGCCGAGCACTGCCTGCGGAATCGACACGAAGCGCTTGGCAAACGGATAGATCAGCGTCACGGCCAGCGCGGCGAATGACCAAATGACCGTGGCGGAATTGGTCGTGAGCACCAGACTGAATGCAGCCAGCGCCAGCACGGCACCGACGACCAGTGCCTCGGTGACCGAAATCGATCCGCTGGTCACCGGCCTGTTCGCGGTGCGCTTGACGTGGCGGTCGAAATCACGATCGGCCACGTCGTTGACACAACACCCTGCGCTGCGCATGAGAATGGTGCCCAACACGAACACGACGAGCAGATGCCAGCCCGGCCAGCCGTCAGCCGCAAACCAGAGGGCACCCAGCGTAGGCCAAAGCAGAAGCAGCCAACCCGCCGGGCGGTTCCAGCGGATCAGGTCGAGGTACAACGCAAAACGCCCGCGGCGGGGCGCGGGCGCAGACTGGGCCGGCCCCGCGGCGGGGCCGTCTGTGCGATCAGTCTTCAAGCAGCGAACGCAGCATCCAGGCCGTCTGGTCGTGCACCGTGCAACGCGCGGTGAGCATGTCGGCGGTCGGATCGTCTCCCGCCTCTTCGGCCACCGGAATGAACTCGCGCGCGATACGCGAAACCGTCTCGTGTCCCTTGACGAGGATGCGCACCATCTCCATCGCCTTCGGCGGGCTCTGCGGTACATCAGGCACGGTTGCGATCTTGCTGAATTCGGCGTACGAACCTGGCGCGTAGTGGCCCAGCGCCCTGATACGCTCGGCGATGACGTCCGTGGAGCCCCACAACTCCGTGTACTGGGTCATGAACATCGCATGCAGCGAATTGAAATGCGGACCCGTCACGTTCCAGTGGAAGTTGTGCGTGGTCAGGTAAAGCGTGTAGGTGTCTGCCAGCACGCGGCTCAGCCCTTCGGCGATGGCTGCGCGATCCTGGCGGTCGATGCCGATGTTGATCATCGGTGCATTGCGGCTGCCAGACTCCTCCGCGACCATGACGCCGCCCTTCTTGGGAACCTTGCCGGCAGACGCCGACGGCGCAGCGGTGGCGGGGGACTTCGGTTTCTTCACGACTTTGGCCATGGTGATGGGCTCTTTCTTCAAGTTGACTGACGGCATGGAAGCAGGGAAGCCGAAAGCGGACTTCACAACAGCCGCACTCTATCGCAGCTAGGTCGCGCGACACGTCGAGGACTCGTAGGTCGATGGCGCAAATTGCTAGGAGAGGCGCTTGACGCCCGGCAGCTCGCAAGCGTAGATCGCATTGCGCAGCGCGGCGATCGCCTCGTAGCGTGTGAAGCTGCGGCGCCATGCCAGCACCACGCGGCGTGTCGGCGGCTCACCCCCCTGTATGTCGCGGACGGGGAGATAGCGCACGATTTGCTCGGGCTCCTTGCGGCCCCTGGTCTTCGGCTTGAGCGCATCGCCAGGCACCGAAAGACGCGGGACCAGCGTCACCCCCATGCCCGACGCAACCATGTGCTTGATGGTCTCGAGCGACGAACCTTCGAAGCTCTTGCGGATGCCTTCGGCGTTGCTCGAAAACCGGGCGAACTCGGGGCAGACCTCCAACACGTGATCTCGAAAACAGTGACCGGTGCCCAGCAGCAGCATGGTCTCCTTCTTGAGTTCGTCGGAGGTCACGGATTCGCGGCCCGCCAATGCATGATGGGCCGGCAAGGCTGCCATGAAAGGCTCGTCGTAGAGGGGGGCCACGGCCAGGCCGGTGTCGGGAAAGGGCTCCGCCATGATTGCGCAGTCGATCTCGCCGGCGCGCAGCATTTCGAGCAGTTTAGCCGTGAAGTTCTCCTGAAGCACCAGCGGCATCTGCGGCGTGCGGGCGATGTTCTGCCGGACCAGGTCGGGCAGAAGGTAAGGGCCGATGGTGTAGATCACGCCCAGATTGAGCGGACCGGACAAAGGATCCTTCCCGCGCTTCGCAATTTCCTTGATGCTGGCTGCCTGGTCGAGCACGCTTTGCGCCTGCTGCACGATCTGCTCGCCCAGCGGCGTCACCGTGACTTCGCCTGCACTCCGCTCGAAGAGCTTGACCTCGAGTTCGTCTTCCAGCTTCTTGATCGCCACCGACAGCGTGGGCTGCGAGACATAGCAGGCCTCGGCAGCCTTGCCGAAATGCCGCTCCCGGGCGACTGCGACGATGTATTTGAGTTCCGTGAGCGTCATAGTTTTCGTCAATTATGCGCAGGTGGCCGCGCGCTGCGTCACAGATCTGAACCGGACCATAAGCGCTGAAGTTTCCATGTTTCGCGCGATGCGCGCCGCCCAGCCATCCAAGAAACGTCTGTACGTTTCGGACTTTTCGCATGGGCCAAGCAGAAGGCGCTAGGGACAATCAAGGCCTCCAGCGACTGCTGCGCCTCCGCTCATGGAGGCCGCCGAGATCCGGGGCTCCCGCGCGCATGACGACCTATGTGGTCAAGCCGTTCATGACGGCGAGATGGCGCGCTGATTTGAAACCGTTTACTTGCGAATGCGCCACTTACTCATGCTTAACTTAGATCGTCATCTCCGCAGTGGATCCATCCAGTTCACAACGCGCCGCACGGCGTTGGGAATCGCCGCAGCCGCGGCGTTCGGTGCATCGACTATCGCACTCGCCGGAGGCCTCGCGATCGGCGGTCGCATGGCTGAGCGCGGCACGGAAGCAAAGCAAGGTACCAATGAAGTCCAGCGCGCGCATGTCGCCGACGAACTGACCAAGCTGAACGCATCGGTCGCGCAGATGGAGCCGCGCATCGCCAGCCTCTCATCTCATGTTGGCGAGTTGCGCAGTTTCCACGCTCGTCTCAAGACGTCGAAGGTATCGCAGCGCGCTTTGAAGAGGAACGCGAAGGATCGCAAATTGCACGACGGTATGGGCGGCCCCGAGTTGCCGCCGCGCCCTTGTGCGGGACCGGCGAATGAACGCTCCGCCAGAGGAGCCGAAGCCGAGAAAGTCGAAGGTACGCGTCTCCAGGTCGCCTGCCTTGCCGAGACGCTGGAGCAACTCGAGGAGGAGGCCAAGATGCACACGGCTGCCTTTTCCTCGCTTCCCGGACGGCTGCCCGTCGACGGCGCCCGCTTTCGATCGCGCTTCGGCAACCGTGCCGACCCCTTCAATCGACGTCTGCACTTTCATTCCGGCATCGATCTCGCAGCTCGAACCGGCACACCCATCCGCGCGACGGCCGGAGGCCGCGTCATTTTCTCTGGCCAGAAGGCCGGCTACGGCAAAGTGATCGAGATCGACCACGGCAACCAGATCGTCACGCGGTACGGACACGCGTCGCGCCTGATCGCCAAGAAGGGCGACCTCGTGCAGCCACGCCAGCACATCGCCGATGTCGGCTCAACCGGCCGCTCCACAGGTCCGCATCTCCATTTCGAGGTGCTGGAAGACGGAGTAGCCACCGATCCGACCGCCTACCTGAGCCTGTTCGAAGGAAGCTCCTTCGGCTGATTCAGGCAATCCGGTCATGAACCGGCCCGCTCAGGCCTTCAGATATTCGGCTTTGCTGCCGAGCCACCGGTCGACATGCTTTTCGGCCAGTACCGGATGCTGATCCAGCATGCGAGGGGCCAACTCCCGGGCCCAATCCAGCAGCATCACGTCAGTACTCAGATCTGCGAAGCGAAGCAAGGGCGCCCCCGATTGGCGGGCCCCGAGAAACTCGCCTGGTCCGCGAATCTCGAGATCGCGACGCGCGATCTCAAAACCATCACCCGTCTCGGCCATGGCCTTCAGGCGCGCGCGCGCGGCCTCGCCGACCCGACCGCCTTCGTTCGGTGCATACAGGAGCACGCAGGCCGAGGCCGCCGCCCCCCGTCCGACGCGGCCGCGCAACTGATGCAATTGGGAGAGGCCGAATCGCTCGGCATGCTCGATGACCATCAGCGAGGCATTCGGAACGTCGACGCCAACCTCGATCACGGTAGTGCTCACCAGCACCTGAATCTGGTTGGCAGTGAATCCCTCCATCACCGTCTGCTTGTCCCCTGTGGGCATGCGCGAATGCAGGAGCCCGACGCTGACCTTTTCGCCCAGCGCTTCGGCCAGTTCATCACGCGTCGCGGTGGCATTGCGCAGATCCACGGCTTCGCTCTCTTCGATCAGCGGACACACCCAGTAGACCTGCCGCCCCTGCTCCACCTGGAAGCGGATCCGGTCGACGACTTCATCGCGCCGGTGCTCCGCCACCAGTTTGGTAACGATCGGCGTGCGCCCCGGCGGAAGCTCATCGAGCGTCGAGACATCCAGGTCGGCGTAGTAGCTCATCGCCAGCGTGCGCGGTATCGGCGTTGCGCTCATCATCAGCAGGTGAGGTTCGAGTTCTCCCCCGGCCTTGCCGCGCAATGCCAGCCGCTGCGCCACGCCAAACCGATGCTGCTCGTCGATGATCGCCAGCGCGAGGTTCCTGAAGCGCACCTTCTCCGAGATGACGGCATGCGTCCCGATCACGAGCGCTGCCTCGCCGCTCTGGACTGCGGCCGACATCGCGTCCCGCTCCTTCTTTTTCTGACTGCCCGTGAGCCACGCGACGCGCAGACCACGCTCGGCCAGTAGCGGATCGAGCCAACCGACCAGCTTGCCGAAATGCTGGGCCGCGAGGATTTCCGTCGGGGCCATCAGCGCACACTGAAATCCCGCATCGATGCAACGCGCGGCCGCAAGTGCCGCCACCACGGTCTTGCCCGACCCGACGTCTCCCTGCAGCAAGCGATGCATTGGAATGTCACGTGCAAGGTCACGGGTGATCTCGACGCCAACCCGTTGCTGGGCGCCAGTCAACGCGAACGGCAGGACAGCCAGAAGCTCCGCATGCAGCGGGCCCCCGGAAGCAGTCGTGTCGAGCGCCGGTGCTCTTTGCGCGGCGCGCGCGCGGCGAGCCTGCAATTGCGACAGTTGCTGTGCCAAGAGTTCATCGGCCTTGAGCCGCTGCCATGCAGGGTGACTGTGGTCTTCCAGCGTGGCCAGCGCGACATCGGGCGCAGGGTAATGAAGAAACGAGAGCGCACGCCGCAAGTCCCATGCTCCGCGCGGTGCCGCGCCTGTGGGCAGGGTTTCGTCGAGAACGGCCCGCGCGAGCCCCGAACGCACCTCGCGCCGCAAGACAGGCTGGGCAAGGCCCGCAATCGTCGAATAGACCGGTGTCAGCGCTTCCGGCAGGTCGGTGCCGGCAGCCTTCACTGTGGGATGCATCATCTGCCGGCCCAGGAAGCCGCCTCGAACCTCGCCACGCACTCTCACGCGCGCTCCGACCGCCAGCTGCTTCTGCTGCGACGGGTAGAAGTTGAAGAAGCGCAACTGGCAGGTATCGCTGCCGTCGTCCACCGTCACGATCAATTGCCGCCTGGGACGAAACACAACTTCGCTATCGGTCACGACCGCCTCGATCTGCGCCATCTCGCCGTCGCGCACCTGGTCCAGCCGCACGATGCGCGTTTCATCTTCGTAGCGCATTGGCAGGTAGAGCGCGAAATCGATATCCCGAACCAGCCCGAGCTTGCGCAACGCACGCTGCACCACACTCGGCCCTGTGCCAGGCGGCGGTGCGGGCAAGGGCTTTTGCGGTGGCGGGGACTTGGCGGCGGCGGGCATGGGACAATTCTGCCCGCCTCTTCACACCTGCTCCCTCACGCCTCCTTGGCACGGGCCCGTCCGGCCCTCAAGCACCATGCGCGCCTTCACGCTTTCCGATTTCGATTTCGACCTGCCGCCTGAACTGGTGGCCCAGCATCCCGCCGCCGAACGCAGCGCTTCGCGACTCCTGGATGGCTCCGTCGACCCGGCGGTCGACCGGATCTTCAGGGAACTGCCCTCCTTGCTTCGCCCCGGCGACCTCCTCGTATTCAACGACACACGCGTCGTCAAGGCACGCCTTTTCGGCGAAAAGCCCACAGGCGGCAAGCTCGAATTGCTGGTGGAGCGCGTGCTGCAAGGCGACGAAGTCGTCGCGCACATGAAGGTCAGCAAGAAGCCGCAAGTGGGGACCACGCTCGCGATGATAGGCGGATTCAGCGCAACCCTGCTCGGCCGATGGCCCGAGGAAGACGGCGCCCTCTTTCGCTTTCGCTTCGAAAGCCCGTCGAGCGAAGACCCGTACGCGCTGATGGCGCGCTGCGGGCATGTGCCGCTGCCGCCCTACATCACACATGCGGATTCATCGGACGACGAGAGCCGTTATCAGACGGTGTTCGCCCGTGTGCCGGGTGCGGTCGCCGCACCGACAGCGGCCTTGCACTTCGACGATGCGCTCCTCGGCGAACTCGAAATGCGTGGCGTGCAGCGCGCCAGCGTCACGCTGCACGTCGGCGCCGGCACCTTCCAGCCCGTCAAGACCGAGAACATTGCCGAGCACACGATGCACGCCGAACGCTACGAGGTGCCGGAGCCCACCCGGTGCGCCATCGCAGAGGCGAAAGCCCGCGGCGGCCGCATCGTCGCCGTCGGGACTACCACCGTTCGCACGCTCGAATCGTGGGCGAAGAGCGGCGAAGCGACCGGCGACACGCGCATCTTCATCACGCCAGGCTTCGTTTTCGAGCATGTGGACCTGCTCATCACCAACTTCCATCTCCCCAAGAGCACGCTCATGATGCTGGTGAGCGCCTTCGCCGGCTATGAACGCGTGATGGCGCTCTATGCCCATGCGATCCGCGAACGCTACCGCTTCTTCAGCTACGGCGACGCCATGCTTCTGGAACGAACAACATGCTGAACTTCGAACTCCTCGCCACCGATCCCGAAAGCCACGCACGTCGCGGCACGCTCACGCTCAACCACGGCGTGGTGCAGACCCCGATCTTCATGCCTGTAGGCACCTACGGTACGGTCAAGGGCGTGATGCCGCGCAGCCTCGATGAGATGGGCGCACAGATCATCCTCGGCAACACCTTCCACTTGTGGATGCGCCCGGGCCTCGACGTCATGGCGAGCTTCGGCGGCCTGCACCAGTTCGAGAAGTGGGACAAGCCCATCCTCACCGATTCGGGCGGCTTCCAGGTCTGGTCGCTGGGCGCGATGCGGAAGATCAGCGAGGAAGGCGTGAAGTTCGCATCGCCGGTCAATGGCGACAAGCTGTTTCTCACACCCGAGGTCTCGATGCAGATCCAGACCATCCTCAACAGCGACATCGTCATGCAGTTCGACGAATGCACGCCCTACGACACACAGGGGCACGTGACGACCGAGGCCGAAGCACGCAAGTCGATGGAACTCAGCCTGCGCTGGGCTCGCCGCTGCCAGGCGGAATTCGCACGGCTCGAGAACCCCAACGCCCTCTTCGGCATCGTGCAGGGCGGCATGTACGAGAACCTCCGCGAGGAATCTCTCGCCCAACTGGTCGAGATGGACTTCCCCGGCTATGCCATCGGCGGCGTGAGCGTGGGCGAGCCCAAGGACGAGATGCTCCGCATCATGGCGCATACGCCGCACAAGCTGCCGGCGCACAAGCCGCGCTACCTCATGGGCGTCGGCACACCGGAAGATCTGGTCGAAGGCGTCGCACAAGGCGTCGACATGTTCGACTGCGTGATGCCGACCCGCAATGCGCGAAACGGCACCCTCTTCTCACGCTATGGCGATCTCAAGATGCGCAACGCGCGCCACAAGAACGACCCCAAACCGATCGATCCGAGTTGCACCTGCCACGCCTGCGCGGGCGCTTCGGGCATGCCTTGGAACGAAGGGGGCCGCGACGGCTTCAGCCGCGCCTATCTCCACCACCTCGATCGTTGCGGCGAAATGCTGGGCCCGATGCTCACCACGATCCACAACCTGCACTACTACCTGAACCTGATGCGCGAGATGCGCGAAGCGCTCGAGGCCGGACGGTTCACGGAGTTTCGCGCCAGCTTCAAGGCGGACCGCGCGCGCGGCGTCTGAATTTGCCGCGACTCGGCGCCTAGGCCGACCGAAGCGTCCAGCACCCCGTCAGTGTTTCGCCCGGCGCGAGAACTGCGCCGCCCACTTCATCCGGCCCGTGGCGGTTCGACAGATTGATCGCGTCCGTGCACTGGCTCACCGGCTCGGCACAGAAATGATCCGCACCGCGCGGGCTGTAGAGGACGAAGAAGTCGAGTGGCGATTCGGCCGCCATCACCAGCGCACGCGATGACCCCGGCCACTCGATGCGCGCCTCGTGCTGCCAGCCGGTGAAATTGTTGTCCAGGTCGAGATCGGCCAGCCGAACACCTGCCCGCAATTGCGCCACTTCCGGTGTCGCTTCGAGCGCGAGCGGCATCACCTCGGGATCGCCGCGCCACATGGCGGCAGTCGCAGTCTGCAGACGCGTGCCCTCGCGATGCGGGAAATAGGGGTGATGGCCGATACCGGCGGGCATCGGCGCTGTGTCGCGATTGGTCAGTGTCACGATGCAGCGAAGCCCGCCCGGATCGAGTTCGAACAATTGCGAAGCGTCGAATCGCCAAGGCCATTGCGCGTCGGCGTCCACCGACAACACGAGCCTCGCCCGCGCGGCCGAAGCTTCCGCCACCTGCCATGGACGCATCCATCCTATGCCATGCAGCGCATGCTTGCCGGAAGGCGACGCCGGATGGTCGGGCGCGAGCGCGATGTCTCGGCCGCCGAAACGCGCGCGGCCATCACGAATGCGGTTGCACCACGGCAGCAACGGGAAGCTCGCCATCGCAAACAGGTCACGTCGGCCCAGGCCATCGGCTGTCGCGGGCCGCAGCCAGTCGAAACGCTGATCGGCCTGCTCGTCGTAGAACGCCGCCATGGCGCCCCCGATCTCCGGCGCAAGGAGCAGCCGCAGCGAACCGGCCGCGAGCTGAATAAGGCCCATGGAGTCTGAGGCAGGCTTTGTCTCGTTCATGCATTGCGCCCGGTTCGTTTCGCTCGCGGCATTCTCGTTCACACGGGTGGCAGGCGTCACCGTTGGGGGCCAAAATCGCGGCGACCGCGCAGCTGCCGGCCAGCCTCATCCCCGTACGGATCCAGACATGACCGAATCGACCTCCCCTGCCCCATCGGCCCGATACCCATCGCTCGCCGGTCGTACCGTCTTCATCTCCGGAGGCGCGACCGGTATCGGCGAAGCGCTGGTGCGCGCCTTCCACGCGCAAGGCGCTCACGTCGGCTTCTGCGATCTTGATGTCAAGGCCGGCCAGGCGCTGGCGACCCAACTGGGCACCGAGAACGAAGTGCTGTTCAGCGAATGCGACGTGACCAACGTCGAGGCGCTGCGCGCGACGATCGCCGCGGTGCGCGCGCGTTTCGGCCCGATCCAGGTGCTGCTCAACAACGCAGCCAACGACCGCCGCCACGAGATGGCCGATGTCAACAGCGAGGATTTCGACCGGTTGATGGCGGTCAACTTCAAGCACCAGTTCTTCGCCGCACAGGCAGTGGCCGATGACATGCGCTCGCTCGGCGGCGGCTCGATCATCAACTTCGGCTCGGTGAGCTGGATGATCAAGGGTGCCGGCTACCCGGTCTACCAGGCGTGCAAGTCGGCCATCCAGGGACTCACCCGCTCGCTGGCGCGCGATCTCGGCAAGCAGAACATCCGCGTCAACACAATCGTGCCAGGCTGGGTGATGACCGAGCGCCAATTGCGTCTCTGGGTCAAGCCCGAGTCGGGTGCCGAGATCGACGCCGCGCAGTGCCTTCCCGGCCGGGTGATGGCGGAGGACATCGCCAGCATGGCCCTCTTCCTCGCCGCAGACGACTCGAAGATGTGTACCGCGCAGAACTACGTCGTCGACGCCGGCTGGACCTGAGGCGAAAAATTCGGCGGCGACGAGACGGCGCCGGTCCCGCAGGCGTGGCAGAACTTGGCGAACGCGCTCTTGCGTGCCTTGCACACGCGGCAGTGGTCGAAAAGGCCGATGCCGCAATGCGGGCAGAAGTCGATTTCCGTGTTCTTCAGGTCCACCGGCCGCTCGCATCCCGGGCACACGCTCTTCGCAAGCCGCGCCAGCGCCGTGTCGTAGCTCAGTTCGTTGCGGCGCACCGTGTCCGGCTGCGCCTCGGCGAGCTTCTGGCGGGCAAGATAGCGATTGAGCGCGATGATCGCGTAGCGCCCCACCAGCACGGTCACGACGATGCCGACGACGTAGCGCACATACCCGCCGTAGCTCGGCAGGTAAGGCACCAGTTCGACGAAGAAGGCGAACAGCGCGAAATAGATGAAGCCCCACACGAAGGGCCACCATGTGCTCTGGCGCTTCCTGACGAACAGCCAGCCGGCGATCACCAGCAGGGGCAACGTCAGGGCGAGCCGGTAGCCGAACACCCGCAGTTCGACGCGGCGGTTCTCCGCATCCAGCCTGATGCGCGCATCCTCCTCCAGCACCGCCAGTTGCTGCTGCGCACTCTGGCCGGCCTGACGCGCGTCCAGCGCAACCTGCCGCTGCGCGCCCACCGCACGCTGCGCTTCGTCCTCCTTCAGCTTCAGCGCGTCGAGCGCCTTGGTGCGGGTGACGAGTTCGGTGTCCTGATCGGGCTGGGCCGTGGCGTGACGCGTCGCGATCCAGTTCGTGAAGGTCTCTCGCGCCGCGCGGCTCGCCTGCTGGGCGGCGAGGAGCTTGAGGTCGGCCTGCTCGCGTTCGCGCGCCGCCTGCTGCTCGGTGCGCTCGGCTTCGCGGATCGTGTTTCGAAGCGGCTCGGCGGCAGCGCGGTCGATGAAGTCGTCGACCTCGAGCCTGTGCTCGACGCGCGGCAGGTCGCCGACGATCGTGCTGCCGAGTCCGATCAGGAAGCTCGCGAATATCACCGCCACCACCCAAAGGCCGCGGCGAAACCATTTTTCGGACAGGCGCAGGGACTTGCTCATCGCATTCCTTTTTCGTGTTGCAGGAGCTGCTCGTGAATGGCGCGATTCTGGTCTACAGCTTGAGAACCACCGGCGCAGCGCCGAGCCCTGCGCGCGGCAGCCATGCAAAGACCGAGTCCACCGTCACCGTCTCGATGCGGTCGGAGAATCGCTTCTCGCTCGGATGGTCGTCGAAAGCCACGTTGGCCGAGCCGACGCGCCCGCCGAGCCGCGTGAGCGGTCCGAGCCTGAGCGTCGTCGGCTCATAGCCCTTGAACTGCAGCCAAGCCTGGGCCTGGTCGCGGGTCCGGATGGTCGTCGGCTCCATGGCGCCGGCCAACGTCTCGACGGCCCATTGGTTCGATTGCTGGTACTTGTGGCCCCAGGCGTAGCTCACGATGCTGTAGGGCGCCGTGTGAAGCCGGATGATTCGTTCGGGCGGTTCGTTGAGCGCTGCCAGCAACTGCGTCTGCACGGCGGGTGTCGGCACGACCCAGGCGGCTTCGTAGCGCCAGAGATCGTCGAGGAAGAAATCGCCCAGCCCCTGGCGGTACACCGTCGCGACCGCCGTCCCGCACTGATTGAGCTTGTGGACAACACGCCAACTGCCGGCATCGGTCTTGTAGGCCAGGCCGAGATGCGAGTAGCGCAAGCCGTACTTGCCCAGGTCCTGCCCTGCGCGCGCCAGAAACACGACACGCGCACCGCTTGCGTCGAGTTCGCTGGCCGTGCGTTCGGCAAGCCGCATGCCCTTGATGACCGCAGCGGCATCCGGCTTCGACTTTTCGCATGACCGTCCGGCGTGCGCATTCAAAGGGAACAGAAAAACGCCCGCCAGCGCCACGGCCGCCGCTGTCAGGGCCAGCTGGACTGCCGCCTTCAGCAGCCGGCGCGACCAGGAGACGCGAGCCTCGTATTCGCGCTCGTATGAGCCGAAGTTGGTGGGGGTGCGCTTCATGACAGCTTCTCGTTGTAGAGGAGCGCGCGACCGATGGCGTTGGGCACGAAGGCCAGCACCTCGCCGGCCGCGGACAGGACGACGCCACTGCCGATCACGCTGACCGTCACCGTCGAGCCGACGACCACCGACGCGCCGTTCGCCGCCCGGCCCAACACCTTCACGCTGGCCCTGGCGCCGTCGGATGCTCGTTCGACCAAGAAGACCGTCCCGTCGACCGATGCCTCGACGGCAACCACAGTCAGCACGGCGCCGCCGACCGACAGGGCCGCCGGTACCGCCACCACCGCGCTTGCGGCCGCGCCGGTGACAGAAGCCGCCCCGACGACGGAAGCCACCGGCAGCATCGACAAGGCCGAGACTTCGCTCTGTGCGAAGGCCTGCGCAGGCACGAGCATGTTCGCCACGGCGGCGCAGAGAGCGAGAAGAACTGTACACAGATACTGCTTCATGATGGGCACTCCTTTGGAGAGCTTGAGAACGGGTTGATCGGTCATTCGCCGGCGCCCAGTTCGGCGCGGGCTTCGCGACGCCCTCGCAGGCGCGCTTCGGCAAGATCGGCTTCGTGGCGGTCGCGCAGCGACTTGGCAAGCGTGAAAGCCGAGCTGATCAGGAACAGCCAGCTGACGCCGAGGAAGGCCTTGTAGGTCTCGCTGATGTCCATCCGCAGCAAGCCCCAGCCGGTCAGCCCCATGGCTGTGAAGAAGCCGCCCCAGACGACCAGTTTCCACATCGGCGTGTCACCGGCGCCCAGGGCGGCACCGGGCTGGTTGTCGCGCACGAACTTCGCCAGCACGAAGGCGGCCGAGAGACAGAACACATAGCCCATCACCATGAAGGCGCGATCCAGGGCCTGTCCCGGCAGCCAGGTGAGGCCGGTGGCGCAGAGAAACACGGCAAGCCCGAACGAGATCCACACCTGCATTTGCCAGGCGCGCGTGTCGCGCTGAATGGAGACGGTCGAAGAGGAGGGATGCATGAAAGCCTCGCGGCGAAGTGAAAGTGCGCGGATGATGTTTCGCACTTGCACCGCAAAGCGTGAACTAATGCACCGGTGGCGGCTTCCTGCGCCGCCGGTATCTTTATTCGATACCGGGTGGCTTCTGACGGCGTGCGAGGAGGTCGGCGCGCGTGTAAGGCTGCTCGATGGCCGCGAGGCGCATGGCGATCACTTCGAGCGCGCCTTGCGTCGGCGCCGGATTGCCGGGCCGAAGAAAAAGGATCGGCGTGGCGAGGCTGAGCAGTACCAACGCCCAACTCACACGGGGATGGGGTAGCCGGTGCTGCTGCCAGAGGAAGATCCCGCTGATAGTCACCCCCAGGACGAAGCCGGCCGCGACTTCCGACTTGGAATGCGCGTAGATCGCCAGCCGCGACAGCCCGATCAGCACGGCGAACAGCAAGCCGAAGGACCCGGCGGCAACGCGCGCACGGTGGTCCCAACGCGAAGCCGCCAGCCAGCATGCGACGGGCCAGACGCAGGCCGAAAGCGCCGTGTGTCCGCTGAAGCCGGTGAAGTTGAGCACGGGACTTCCGATACCCCAGCCGAGGAATGCGATCTTGGTCGCTGCGATCAGGCTGGCGCCGAAGCCGAACAGGATGACCCACAGCGCCGCAGATGGCCGGGTGCTGCTGCGAATGCCGAGCCACACCGCGATCCACAGCGCGGCGGGCAGCAGGAAGCCGCTGTCACCGAACCAGGTGACCGAGTACCAGAAGGCCTCGGAGAAGGGCAAATGCATCCGGCGGACGTCAGGCGCCGAGCAGGCCGCTCACGCGCCGCTGCAAGGCTTCGGGCTGGACATCGGCTTGCGGCATCGCATCGCCGACATTGAGTCCGACGCGGCTGAAGAAGCCGCGCCGGAACGGCCGCACCATCGCGACGTTCTGCCCTTCGCGCACCTCGACCCGGCTGAAATAGGAACCCCAGAGATTGGTCAGCGCCATCGGGATCACCGGCGCATCGATCCCTTCGGCGCGCGCGGCTTCGAGGATCTTCATCACGCCGCCCTTGAAGGGCTGAAGGGCCCCGTCGCGCGTGATCGCGCCCTCCGGAAAGATCGCCAGCAGGTCGCCTTCGCACAGAACCTGCACGGCTTGCGCAAAGGCCTCCTCGTAGGCGGCCGGGTTTTCCTTCTGCGCCGCAATGGGGATCGCCTTGGCCAGCCGGAAGAGCCAGCCCAGCACCGGCACCTTGAAGATGCGGTGGTCCATGATGAAGCGGATCGGCCGCGGGCTCGCCGCCATCAGCAGCACCGCATCGATGAAGCTCACGTGATTGCAGACCAGCACCGCCGGCCCTTCCGCCGGAATGTGCTCGTCGCCCTTCACGTCGAAGCGGTAGACGAAGCGGGAGAGCAGCCAGGCCACGAAGCGCAGCAGGTATTCCGGCACCAGCATGAAGATGTAGAACGCCACCACCGCATTCGCGATGCCGGTAAACAGGAAGATCTGCGGGATCGTGAAACCCGACTTGAGCAGGGCACCCGCGATGACCGAACTGCCGATCATGAACAGCGCGTTGAGGATGTTGTTGGCGGCGATGATCCGCGCCCGGTGCGTCGGCTGGCTGCGCAATTGGATCAGCGCGTACATCGGCACGCTGTAGAGGCCCGCGAACAACGACAGCAGGCCGAGGTCGGCCATCACGCGCCAGTGGGCCGGCTGCCGCACGAAGGTGCCCAGCCCCATGTCGCCCAGCGCGGGAAGCGCGCGCGATGCGAAGTACAGGTCGATGGCGAAGACACTCATTCCGATGGCGCCGAGCGGCACCAGCCCGATCTCGACCTGGCGCCGGCTCAGCGTCTCGCACAGCAGCGAACCGACGCCGATGCCGATGGAAAAGACCACGAGCAGGAGGGAGGCGACCTGTTCGTCGCCATGCAGCACTTCCTTCGCGAAGCTCGGGAACTGGCTCAGGAAGACCGCGCCGAAGAACCACATCCAGGAGATGCCCAGCAGCGAGCGGAACACCACGAGGTTGCCGTGCGCCAGCTTCAGATTGCGCCATGTCTCGCTGACCGGGTTCCAGTTGATCGTCAGGCCCGGATCGGTCGCAGGGGCGCGAGGAATCGCCTGCGCCACGCCGCGGCCCACCAGCGCCAGCAGCACACAGGCGACCGCCACCGTCGCATGGCCGACCTGCGGAAGCGCCACCAGGAGGCCGCCTGCAACCTGACCCAGCAGGATCGCGACGAAAGTCCCCATCTCGACCATGCCGTTGCCGCCCGTGAGTTCACGCGTATCCAGCACCTGCGGGAGATAGGCGAACTTGACGGGTCCGAACAAGGTCGAATGCAGCCCCATCAGGAAGACGCAGCCCAGGAGCACCGCGGCATCCGCCCGCACGAAACCCCATGCCGCGACCAGCATGATCGCGATCTCGAGGTTCTTGACGAAGCGGATCATCTTCGTCTTGTCGTACTTGTCGGTGAGCTGCCCCGCCGTGGCGGAAAACAGCAGGAAGGGCAGGATGAACAGCGCGCCGATCGCGAGCCCCGCCATGGCCGGCGGCATCCAGCTGAGTTGCAGCTGGTAGGTCACCATGACAGTGAACGCAAACTTGAACAGGTTGTCGTTGGCCGCGCCGGAGAACTGGGTCCAGAAGAAGGGCGCGAACCGGCGCTGCCCCAGCAGGGCGAACTGGTTGGCGTGCCCATGCGGGTCGGGCACGCTCGATGTGGAGGAAGACGCGTCGGCGGATGTGGTCATTCGTAAAGCCTTGCTGGCAGGTTTCCTCAAGCCGTCACGGTGGCGGCGCCCGGATTGTGCCGCAGCGTCTGCCGTTCCATGGTCTGCAAGGCGTGCAACACCGGGAGCGCCGCCAGCGCAGCCGTCAGGTGCTTGAGGGTGTGGCCCGACACGAGCTGATTCGTCGCTTCGAAGATCGTGTGGTCCGCAAGCTCGAGCATCTTGGCAAGCCCATAGAAGAAGATCACCCAGCCCAGCTTGAGACCGATCGCGCCCTTCGTGGGCTTTGTCATCGCCAGCGCCGCGATCAGTGTCATGCCGCCAAACTGAACCAGGGCCCACGGCAATGCGTTCCCGGTCTTGTGGCAGATAGCCGCCGCCAGCAGGCCGCCCACCAGCGTGAACCAGGCCGCGGGCCAGCCGGCACGCGAACTCACCCGCTCGCAGACCGCGAAGCCCACCAGCCCCGCGAAGGCGACGGCCATGCCGGCGCGGTCGGCCGCCAGCCGCATGCTGTCGGGTGCCAGATGGTAGAAGGCCGAACCCAGCGCCGTGAGGATCAGGCCTGCGAAGAACATCCAGGCGCAATCGAGCAAATTGACCGGCGGCTGCACCGCAGCCTGGGGCGGCACCGCCGCATCCTGGGCTTCCTCGTGCACCCGGTCCAGCCAATGGATCCAGCGCAGGCCCCAGAAGCCGATGGCGGCGAATGGCAGGTTGCTCAGCACGTCCATCGCATTCGGAAGGCCGTGCCAGGCCTGACCGTCGGCAAAGGCGTTCGGGCCGTATCCGGGCGCCGGTACCGACGGCCCGACGATCGCCGCCAGCAGGAGCAGCGCGAACAGCGTCAGCACGCAACGTTCGCGACTTGATAGGGACGACAGCGACATGGCGGAACTCCGGTGGTTGGCGTGGGACGGAATCTAGGTTGTCAACCCACCCGGAGGCATCGAAAATCGATACGGAGTACTTTTCCACCACTTCCGGTATCAACCGGCAATACCGCCCCCTCCATGAGCACCACCGTCGATCTGGTCCAGGCCCTCAAGAACGAACTCAAGAACGCCCACATGACCTACGCGGATCTCGCCAAGTCGCTGGACATGGCCGAGTCGAGCGTCAAGCGCATGCTCGCCAAGGGCGACATGCCGCTCACCCGGGTCGACGCCATCTGCCGCGCTCTCAAGATCGACTTCGCTGAGCTCGCCCGTCGGGTCGCGGATTCACAGCCGCTGCTCAAGGAACTGACGCTCGAGCAGGAAAAGGCGGTGGTCAAGGACAAGAAGCTGCTGCTGCTGGCCATCTGCGTGCTGAGCCAGTGGACGCTCGAGCAGATCGTCGGCGCCTACCGGATCACCGAGGCCGAGTGCATCGGCTACCTGGCCCAGCTCGACCGGATCGGCATCATTGAACTTCGTCCCCTGAACCGCTACCGGCTGAAGCTGGCCAAGACCTTCCGCTGGCGGCCGCACGGGCCGGTGATGGACTTTTTCCGGGAGAACGTGGTGCTCGACTACTACCGCGGCGGCTTCGACGGCCCCGCGGAAGGCCTCCTTTTGGTGCACGGGTCGATCAGCAAGTCGCTTGCCCCGGCCTTCCTGGACCGCCTGCAGCGCGTGGCGCAGGACTTCGCGCAGCAGCACCAGACCGACCAGAAGCTGTCGCCCAAGGAGCGGGAGGGCTACACCCTGTTGCTGGGCATGCGCAACTGGGAGTTCGAGCTCTTCACCCGCCTGCGGCGCGCCTGAGTGTGATGCAACACACGGAAACCGGTTTCCTATATAAAATCGTGGGCTGCAGAAAAGTGGACGCCTTGACGTCCCACCGACGGCGCAAACTCCCATGAACGCTCAGGTGAACCGCACGCACAGTGGTTCGGGCACTGCTTCTTATTGATCAATCGCCGACTGGAGAGACGCCACGCCATGTGGCGCACCGAAGGAGCAAGTCCGCTGCAGGTCGCACTGGATGAATCTCTCAGGTAACAGAGACAGGGGGAGCGGCAGTCTGAACCCCGGGTGACGGCCGCTTCGCACAGTGAGCACCAACGCCCGCCGTTCATGCCATCCCAAAAGGATTCGGACATGCGCGTGGTTGTACTCGGCGCCGGCTTGCTCGGTGTCACCTCGGCCTATTACCTTCAGCAACTGGGCCATGAAGTGATCGTGGTCGACCGGCATGCGACGCCGGCGGCCAAGGCGCGGGGGCGTGCCGCGCCGACCGCCGACGCGTCCGGGCTGAAGCAGCCCGGATCCACGCCTGTCCACGCCGGACGCACACAAGGACAAGGCCGGTGGACCCGCCTGCGTGTGGGGTTGCGCCGCCGCATCGCCAGGCTGGTCGATCGCGCCATCGGTGCACCGCCCCAGCGCGACCCCGTCGAGCACCTTGTTCGCCTCGCCGCCTACAGTCGCAAGAGTGCGCGCATCCTGCGCGAAGAGGCCGGCCTGCCCCAGGGCGGGCGCATCGGAGGCCTGTTGAACCTGTTCACCGACGGCGCGGCCTTCAACAATCGCCTGGCTCGCGCCCCGCACTGGTCCGAACTCGGTTGCGAGGAACAACTCTTCTCGGCCGACGACGCGATCCGCATGGAGCCCGCGCTCCAGGCCATCCGCGAAAAGCTCGCAGGCGCCACCTACTCGGTCGAGGACCCGGCCCGCGATCCTGCGCAGTTCGCGGCAAGCCTGGTCTTCCTGTGCCGCGCCGCGGGGGTGCGTTTCCTGACCAAGCACACGGTGGTGTCGCTCAAGGAGCGTGACGGCCGCATCGACCGCGTCGAATTGCTCGATCCCCACGGCCGCTCCACCACGCTGCGCGCCCAGGCCTATGTGCTGGCGCTGGGCTCGTCGAGCGTCCAGCATGCGGAGTACCTGGGCGTCGACATGCCGCTGCGCTTCGTGCGCGAGTACATCGTCACGATACCGGTCAAGGATCCCGCCCGCGCGCCGCGCGTTGCGCTGCGTGATCGCCAGGGCAAGCTGCGCATCGACCGTGTCGAGACGCCGCAAGGCGACCATCTGCGCGTCACCGCCACGGTTCGTGCCGGCCTCGACGAAGAAAGCGAACCCGATTCGGACCGCTTCAATGCAATCCTGAAGCGCGTCGAGATACTGCTCCCCGGAGCGGGCGACCTGGCGCACGCATCCCTCGCCACGGAGATGCACGCCGTGAGCAAGACGCGCCTGCCGATGATCGGCAAGACGCGCCTCCCCAACCTCTTCCTGAACACGGCACCCGGTACGCCGAGCTGGATCAATGCCCTCGGAGCGGGCAAGTCCATCGCCCGCATCGTCAGCGGCCTGCGCCCCGAACTCCAGTTCGCCTTCAGGGGCTTGTAGCTTTCAAGGCCGTCGGCGCCTACAATCGCCGCACTGCAGGAGAGCGGGTCGCGCAAGCGGCCCCACCGAAGGCGCAAACTCCCATAAACGCTCAGGTCGGCTCGCAAGACGGGCCTGTACTGCACCAACTGTCATAGCCGTCTGGAGAGCCATCACCCCATGTGAGCGTGATGCACCGAAGGAGCAAACCCGTTGCGGGCGCAACGGGTGAATCTCTCAGGTACCGAGGACAGGGGGAGCGGCAACTTGGACGTCGGTCCGGTTGCTATATCTTTTCAGCTTCCGATACCGATCCGTCCAAGCGCTGCAACCTTCGAAGGTGCTTGAAATGCGCGTGATCGTTCTTGGCGCCGGCCTGCTCGGCGTGACCTCGGCCTACTACCTCCAGCAACTCGGCCACGAAGTGACCGTCATCGACCGGCAGGCCACGCCGGCCGCCGAAACCAGCTTCGCCAACGGCGGGCAGATTTCGGTGAGCCACGCCGAACCCTGGGCCAATCCGGGGGCACCCCTCAAGGTGCTGCAATGGCTCGGCAAGGAAGATGCCCCCCTGCTCTTCCGCATTCGCGCCGACATGCGGCAATGGCTGTGGGGCCTGCAGTTCCTGTGCGAATGCACGCCGGCCCGCACCCGCCACAACATCGAGCAGATCGTTCGGCTCGGCACCTACAGCCGCGACACGTTGCAGCAACTGCGCCGCGACACCGGCATCGGCTACGAGCAGCGCACGCAGGGCATCCTGCACTTCTACACCACACAAAAAGAGTTCGACGCTGCCCTCGAGCCCGCCGAACAGATGCGCGCCCTGGGCTGCGATCGCCAGGTGATTTCGGCCGACGAGGCCGTGAAGATCGAGCCTGCGCTGGCCCACATCCGCCCGCAGCTCGCAGGGGCTACCTACACAGCCGAGGACGAATCGGGCGACGCCAATCGCTTCGCACGCGAACTCGTGAAGCTGGCAACGGCGGCCGGCGTCAAGTTCCTCATGAGCCACACCGTGACGGCGCTGCGCGAGGCTGGCGGCAGCATCGACCACGTCGAAGCCACCGACAGCGAAGGCCGCTTCCAGCGCATCCGCGGCGATGCTTTCGTGCTCGCGATGGGCTCACTCAGCCCGCTCTATGCGGCGCCGCTCGGCATCCGACTGCCCATCTATCCGGCCAAGGGCTACTCGGTCACGTTGCCTGTAAAGGACGCGTCGAAGGCGCACCAGGTCTCGTTGACCGACGATGAGTACAAGCTGGTGTTCTCGCGCTACACCTCCGAGTCGGGCGACCGGTTGCGGATTGCCGGGACGGCCGAATTCAACGGCTATGACCGCGACCTGAACCGCGTGCGCTGCGAGGCGATCGTGAGGCGCGTCGAAGAACTGTTCCCGGGCGCGGGCGATGCCGAAAACGCCCAGTTCTGGACCGGCCTTCGCCCCGCGACGCCGAGCAACGTTCCACTCATCGGCGGGACGAAACTGCCGAACCTGTTCCTGAACACCGGCCACGGCACGCTCGGATGGACGCATGCCTGCGGCTCAGGCAAGTCGATCGCCCGCATCGTGAGCGGTCTGGCGCCGGAAGTCGACTTCGCGTTCACCGGCCTGCGCGCGAACACCTCACCCGCGTTGCAGCCCGCCTGAACGGCAGGCGCTCAGTCGTTGCTGGTGAACACCGTCAAGACGCCGGTGTAACCGTAGAGGTGGCTCCGCGCGATCTCGCCGGCCGCGAAGAAGCCGACCAGCGGGACGTCGCCCAGCGCGTGACGCACGATCTGCAATTCCGCCCCCGGCGCACCGAAGTGCGGGCCGCCGCGGCCGGAGCAGCTCACGTACACGGCCCCCGCGATGCGTCGGGCCGGATGCGGCGCCGCTTCGGCTTCGCCGGCGGCCACTGCGCGGGCGGTGGCAAGCGTCTGCTCCTCCGGCTCCAGTTCCTCGCGGATCTCGGCACACACGCGCATGAGGTCGGAACGCGCGGCCTGCGCGTTGCGCCGGCAGAAACTCATGCGCATGCCGGCTTCGGCGACGTCGGCGATCGCCACGCCGCGACGCGTCGGGTCGAGACCGATGATGTGACGCACGCGAACGTCGGCGCCGAGGTCGCGCGTACGCCGCACGCCGTCGCTGCCGGCTGTGGCCAGGCCCACGAGCGTGGCCCGGACCGCGTCGACCGCCTGCTCCGGCGCGTCGAGCGATACCTGCAAGTCGTCCAGCAGCACATCGAGTGCGGGCTCGCCATCGAGTTCGAGCAGCAGGTTGCCGTCGGCCTTCGTGATCTCGCGCTCCCGGGACACCGGCTGGCAGCCTTGCGTGACACGCGACACCAGGCGCACGCCTTCGCCGAAAACCACGCCCGACAAGCCCCCGGAAAACACGCCACCCACGGCCCCATGACCCCGGATGTTGCCGTTGCCGCCGATCGCGAACTGCAGCGAACCGGCGCGCCCTGACGACAGGCCGCCAAACAGGTAGCCGGTGTCGGTGCGATCGGCCATTTCGGCGATCAGTTCGCCGAGTTCAGGCGTCCGCGGATCGGCGTGCACGAGCGCGGTGTGCGCCGCGAAGCCGCTCATTTCCGAACTGGCGAGCGGCGCCACGCCGGAGAACACGCGGTACTGG
The DNA here is from genome assembly GCF_056400665.1 of Variovorax sp. P5_A3. Lineage (NCBI taxonomy): Bacteria > Pseudomonadati > Pseudomonadota > Betaproteobacteria > Burkholderiales > Comamonadaceae > Variovorax > Variovorax sp. P5_A3. The sequence goes on from NZ_JBFUKW010000009.1 coordinate 68,303, forward strand.
TCGCTCGGCAGTTCGCACAGCATGACGGTCAGGGCCGGCTCGTCGAAATACTCGGCGTTGTTGGCGGCCACGCCAACGCCCACGGTGCCGGACCAGTCCGTGATCTCCGGCAGTTCAGCACCAAGGTGGTCGAGGATTTCCTGCGCGTCGGCCGCGTAGTGGTCGGTGATGTAGAGCAGGCCCAACGTGGGCGCGTGGGCATAGTCGGACAGCGCCATCTGCGCCCGCAGTTGGGCGAGCACGAGCCCGGCCGCCATGCGCCACTGCGGATGGGTGGCGTGACCGGAGGGAAAGAGCTTCATGCGCGCGGCTTTCTGTCTGGGTTCGACCCGTGAGGAAATCAGCGCCCGCGCGCGCGCTTGCGCGCCGGAGCCGACGACTTGCCGGCCGCGGTGCCGCTGCGGCCGGCGGCAGGCTTCTTCCTGGCGGCAGCGGCGGCCGGCTTGCGGGTCGACTTGGCCGGTGTCGAGCCCATGGCCTTGCCCATTGCGTCCGCCATGGCCGGCACCTTCAACTGCGAGGCGTCCTGCATGGCGGAAGCGGCGATCTGCTGGAACTGCTGCGTGAGCGCGCCCCACCATTGAAGCGGGTCGACGACGCCAGCGCCATCTACCGCCGCACCACCGGGCGCCTTCGCCCGCTTCGACGTTGCAGCGGGTTGTTCATCGGTCTCGACCTCGACTTCTTCGTCCTCTTCTTCCTCTTCTTCCTCGACCTCCGGCTCGGGTTCCGGCGGCGCGGCGCGGAATGAAGGCGCGGGCGCAGATACCGGAGCGGGCGTCGGGGCAGAGGCCTGCCGCGTGAAGACGCTGGCGAGGTCTTCCATGCGGACGTTCATGCCGCGAAGCGTCGAAAGCGTCATCTTCTGGACTTCCAGCGCCTGGATGGTCGCCTTGAGCGCGTGGCCGTTCTGCTCGAGCCAGTACTGCACGGTCTTGAGTTCCTGGATGCGCTTGTCGACTTCCTCGACGCTCAGCGTCGGCGCCACCCAGCTCGACAGGCTCGGCATGCCGGGCACCGCGCTCGCACCGGCCGAAGCACTGCCGGCCGCCAGGTTCCGGAGAAAGTCGAAGCCCGGAACGAACTGGCTGAAGGCGAAGGGCTTGCTCGTGTCGCTCATGGGTGGTCTCCGGAGGTGTGTTTCTTGTCCGGGCAGCTTACTCCAAGCAGCTGGGCTTTTGGGCACGTCAATGCTTGTGTTCGCCGCCGGCGGGCGCGGCAGCACCCGCAAGCACAGGAACGTCCAGTTCCTTCGAGCTCTTCTGGCCCTTGGCATCCTCGAAAAGCAAGGTGAGCGGCACGGTGCTGTCCTTGGCCAGCGCCTTCTTCAGGTCCATCAGCATCAGGTGGTAGCCGCCCGGCTTGAGTTCGACGGTCTGCCGTGCCGGCAGGTCGAGCGCACCCGCCGCGCGCATGCGCATGGTGTCGCCCTCCATCTTCATCTCGTGCACTTCGGCCACGCCGGCCGCCGGTGTCGACGCGCCGACCAGCCGCGAGCCCGACGGCGCGGTGAGCTTCATGAAGGCGCCCGTGCCGCTCTGGCCGGGCACAGACGCGCGGATCCAGGCGTCGCGCACGTCGACCGCCGCCACGCCGGGGGCCAGGACGTCGAGGCGGGCCGCCGGGCTTTCGAGCCCCTCGGTCGAGACGCCGCTGGCCGGGATCTGCGCCCAGTCGGCGCTCCCGGTGTCGCAGGTCTGGAGCACCTTGAACCACAGCGTACCGGGCGTTGCCGGCAGCTTTCCGCGCACGACGAACTCCGCGCGCTCGCTGCCGGGCAGAGCCGTCTGCGCGGATTCGGCCGACCAGCGCACTTCGCCGGCGCTGTCGCCCGCCGCCTTCTGGACGTCGAGCTTCCAGCCCTTGCGCGCCTGCGCATCGGTGAAGGCGAAGCCCTTGGGGAGGCGCACGGTGAGGCCGGTGGTGCTCTTGGCATCCTTGCAGGCATGGCCCACGCGGAATGCGGCGTCGTAGTCGCTGCCCGCGGTGCCCCCGCCAGGCGGCAGGGTCACATGGGCCAGTGCGGCGCCGGTGCCCGACAGCAGCGCGCAGGCGGCCAGGTGCTTGAGAGTGAAGGTGGCGTTCATGAGGGTCCTTTGTCGAAAGTGGAGTCTGGGGTCGAAGCGGACTTCGGCGATGTGGGTGCGCTGCGGATTGCGCGCCTCGGGCCCTGGAGGCGCCGACGCATTGCCGGAGGAATCGACGCCGGCGCACCCGACGGGCGCCCAGCGAGATCAGCGGATGCGGGTCAGAGTTGGCGCGGAGGCCCGCGCGCCGGGAACGGCGCGGCGGGGGCCGCGGCGAGGCGCGCGGCGGGAACGGATCTGACGGAGAACGCCAGCGGCTGGACCGCTGGCAAGGCCAGGACGGGCATCGGCGGCGGCGCCCCGGTCAGCACGCACAACGGGCAATCCAGGTGGGACGCACCCATTTCCTGCACACCGTCGTCCGTCTGGACGATGACCTTGATGGCCCCGGCGGCGGAACAGACCAGTTCCACGGCCCGCGGATGCACCACCGGCGAAGCCACCGCCACGCCGAGCGACAGCACGAACCACATCAGCACGAAGCTGACGAGTCGGTGGGCGCGGCGAAGGGCGGACATCGGGGCGGATTATCAACCCGCTCGCCATGGAGCCCCGGCTTGTGGAAAATGAACGATTCGACACAGAAAGTCACATGTCCATCTTTCACCTCGCCTTCCACGTGCGCGACCTCGACGAAGCCCGGCGCTTCTACGGGGGCGTGCTGGGCTGTGCCGAAGGCCGCAGCACCGACACCTGGGTCGATTTCGACTTCTTCGGCCACCAGATCTCGCTGCACCTCGGCGAGCCCTTCGCCACCTCGCGCACCGGGCGCGTCGGTGACGTGATGGTGCCGATGCCGCATTTCGGCATCGTGCTCGAGCTGCCCGCATGGCAAACGATGGCGCAGCGCCTGGAGGCCGCAAGCATCGAGTTCGTGCTCAAGCCGCAGGTCCGCTTCGAAGGCCTGCCCGGCGAGCAATGGACGATGTTTTTCTGCGATCCCTTCGGCAATCCGATCGAGGCCAAGGGATTCCGGTCGCTGGACACCGTCTACGACGCATGAAGCGACCTGCGGTTCCGGGCGTGTTGAAGATGAACTGGCCGAACTGGAAATTGGCCGGGTTGGCCGCCCTGTCCGCGGTCTTCTTCCAGAACGCCGCGCATGCCGTACAGGATTGCGAAATCAACGGCATCGCCGTGAACCCGGCCAACGGCAACACCACCGCGGGCAAGACCGGGTTGATGCGCTGCAAGGATCGGGACAGCAGCGAGTTGGTGCGCGAACAGCAGATCCAGAGCGGCACCTTCATGGGCCTCGTCCGCATCTACGACAAGGGCAAGGTCGTGAAGGAGTACAGCGTGAATGCGCGCGGCAACATGGAGGGGCGCGCGCGCGAATACTCGCCGACCGGTCAGGTGCTGCGCGACGCGATCTACGACGACGGCCACGAAATGGGCCTCGTGCGCAGCTTCTATCCTTCGGGCCAGCTTCGCCGTGTCACCTACTTTGCCGATGTGGTGGGCGAACGCGCTTCCGTCGAATTCACCGAGCGCGGCCAGCTGTCGGCCTTGCGTTGCGGCGACAAGCCCGTGTTGGCGCCCGCGGCCGACGATGCGCGGCTTTGCGGCTTCGGCAACGCGCCGTCGCAGGTCGAGCTGTTCGACAACAAGGGCATCCTGCGCTCCCGGCTTTCGTACCTCTCCGGCAAGCGGGTGCGCAGCGAAGAGCTCTACGACAACGGCAAGCCCGCCTCGCTCGACGAGATCACAGGCAACCAGCGCACCGAGCGGCGCTTCTCTTCCGAAGGCATCAAGCGGCGTGAAGTCGTCTCGCTGTTGAGTGAACGCGGGGCGACCAAGCAGCGCGAGCAGGAGTTCTCCGAAAAGGGCGCGCTCGTACGCGACCAGCGCTGGAACGCGGCCGGCGACCCCCTGAGCGACGAGAGCTTCTACCTGAACGGCCAACCGCTCAGCAAGGCGGTCTACGGCGTGGATGGGGACCCACGCCAGATCGAGGTCACCGAGTACCACGACAACGGCCAGCGGGCCGCTGTCGGACGCTATGTCTCCACGGACCGCTTCCGGCAGCAGACCGCCATCGGCACGCACCAGCGATTCAGCGACAAGGGCGTGCTGATCGCCGAGTCGATCTACGACGACAAGGGGCGCGTCACCCGCGAACGCACCTGGGATGCCACCGGCAAGCTCGAGCGCGACGACGAAGTCTTCGAGGACGGCTCGCGCAAGGCTTACGCGAAGTAGTTTTCTGGTCAGTCCAGTTTGATGCCGGCGGCCTTGATGATCGGGCCCCAGCGCTTCGATTCGGCACGCGACAGCGCAGCGAACTGCTGCGGCGTACCCGGCATCGCTTCCATCCCGAAGTCCGAGAAGCGCTTCATCACCGCCGGCGTGCTGAACGAGCGGTTGAGTTCGCTGTTGAGCCGCGTAACCACGGCGGGCGGCATGCCGGCCGGGCCCAGGATGCCCTGGAACGCGAACACCTCGGTGTTGGGCACGCCCACTTCGGCCAGCGTCGGCACCTCGGGCAGGAGCTTCGAGCGAGCGCCGGTCCCGATGGCGAGCACGCGCACCTTCTTGCCCTGGATGATCGACAGCCCCGAGGCCAGGTCGAGGAACATGCACGGCACCTGGCCGCCCATCACGTCGGCCATCGCCGGCGCTGCGCCGCGGTAAGGGATGTGCGTGATGAAGGTACCCGTGCGGTTCTTGAACATCTCCATCGCGAGGTGATGCGGCGAACCATTGCCGGGCGACGCATAGTTGACCTTGCCGGGATTGGCCTTCACGTAGGCGAGGAAGGCTTTGAAGTCCTGGGCCGGGAAGTCCGGATGCACCACCAGCGCGAGCGGGAACTTGCCGATGGCGCCGATGTAGGTGAAGTCCTTTTCAGGATTGAAGGGCAGCTTGGTGAACAGATGCTCGTTGAAGGCCAGCACCGCGTTGTCGGCCGACAGGATGGTGTAGCCATCGGGCTTGGCCTTGGCGACCAGTTCGGCGCCGATGTTGGTCGACGCGCCGGGCCGGTTGTCGATGATGATCTGCTGGCCGAGCGGCTGGCGCATCGCTTCGGCCAGCGTGCGCGCGATCACATCCGTGCCGCCCCCTGCCGGATACGGCACCACCCACTTGATGAGCTGCTCCGGGAAGCCCTGGGCACGCGCCCACGGTGCGGCACTGGCGGCCGCGGTGGCAGCGAGGGTGGTGAGCAGGGTTCTGCGATCCATCTGGAAGTCTCCTGGTTTTTGCGAGTTGAAATTGAAATGATTCAGGCTGGCGACGCATCGGCCGGCGTCGCGGACAAGGACGGCATCGGCAGGCCATCCAGCGCATGCGCAAGGGCGGCCCGGCAACGCGTCTCGTCACCGACCTGCTCGAACAGCAGCAGTGCCAGCCGCGCGAGGAAGAGCGATTCTCGCTCGGCGCCCGCCTCGCTGATGGCGCGAGCGCATTCGGCGTAGACGCGGTCGCGTGCGTCGTGGGTGAGCGCGGTCATGCGAGCTCCTTCGTTGTCAGGGCAGCGGCACGCGAGAGCGCGCCCTGCAGTGCGCCTTGCGGCACGCGCCGCCACCGAGCGGCCACGTGGCCGTCGGGACGCAGCAGATAGATCGCGCCGTGCTCGGCACCCAACCCTTCGAAGACGGACTCGTCCGCGCTTCCGGGCGGCAGCTCGCAGACGACGACGGGCAGCGGTCCTGCCTGGACGGCTGCGATGTCGGCAGCGAGCGTGGCGTCCGTGCCGTCGATGTTCAGCAGCAGCAAGGTGAAGTTGGGTCGCAGCCAGTCCGTGAGGTGCAGGTCGGGCGCCAACGGCTGGTCGGGCATCACCTCTCCGGGCCGGGGTCCGGCTGAGAGTTCATCGCCTTCGCTGGACAACGGCGAGCCTTCGTAGCGCACGGCCTGGGTCTGGCGCGGGTTGATCAGGTTCGCAATTTCGCGATGGGCTCCCGACAGCGACAACGCGGCTTCGCGCAGCAGGTCGAACCCTCGCGAGGGCGGCGACATGAATTCGGTGCTGCGCATCGCGCTTTCGGCGTTGACATGGAAGGCCGCGATGCGTTCGTGCGAATAGCTGTCGAGCAATGACGAGGCGGACACACCGCGCGTCACCAGCGCCAGCTTCCACGCCAGATTGTCCGCATCGTCGAATCCCGAGTTGAGCCCGCGCACGCCGAAGATCGGCATGGCGTGCGCGGCATTGCCCGCGAACAGCACGCGACCGTGGCGATAGCTCTCCAGCGTCATCGCGCCGGCGCGATACACGGAGGTCCACACGGTCTTCCAGGGCAGATGGCCTTCGCCGATGGCCTCCAGATGCCGCTGCACGAACTCCTGCACGGCCGCGGGCTGGAGCGCTTCTTCGGTGCTCTGCCCTGCGCGCAACTGGTAGTCGATGCGCCAGATGTCGTCGGGCTGGCGATGCATGAGCACGGTCGAGCCCGGATTCCACGGTGGATCGAACCAGGCCCGCCGCTCGGTCGGGTGCCTGCTGTGCAGCTCGATGTCGATGATCACGTAGCGGCCTTCGTAGGCCGTGCCTTCCAGATTGAGGCCGAGCGACTTGCGCACGAAGCTCTGTCCGCCATCGCAGCCCACCAGCCATTGCGTGCGCAGCGCGTAGGCACCCAGCGGGTTGCGCGCCTCCAGGACGAGGCCGTCGGCGTCCTCGGCGAAGCCGGTGAGCTCGGTGCCCCAGCGGATGTCGATCAACCCTGGCGTCGCCTCGTTTCGGCGGAAGATTTCGTCCAGCAGGTACTGCTCGATGTAGTACTGCTCGAGGTTGATCATCGGCGGCAGCTTCTGCCGATCGTCATGCGGCATTTCGAAGCGGAACACCTCGTCGGTCTTGTAGAAGCTGCGCCCGCCCGTCCACGGCAGCCCCTTGGACAGGAAGGCCGGCAGCGCACCCAGCCGCTCGACGATCTCCAGGCTTCGCCGTGAAATGCACGCCGCGCGGCTGCCGACGCAGACCGTGTCGTCGGCTTCGAGGATCACGCAACGCACGCCATGGTTCGCCAATCCGAGCGCGAGCGACATGCCGACAGGGCCGCCGCCCGCGATCACGACCGGATGGCGGCCGGGCTCCACGCCCTCTTCCAGCGGCGGCGTCCAGGGCTTGAACCGCGTGTAGTGAAAGTCGCCGACCGATGGCGGCAGTTCGGTGGCGAGCGGTGGCAGCGGGCCTGTCGCAGCATCGCCTGCACGCGCGGCGGGAGGGGTCACGGTGGCGGTGTTCATGCGGAGGGATTGTCCCGATGCATCTCCGCAGCCGTTGTCGTAACTTCGTATGAAGTGTTAACCCTAGGATTTCAATGAAGCGCTGGCCCATCAGGGCGGCCGAGCGCGCCGTCGCAATGCCGTTGGTCAGTGACGTGCTGGCCGGCGTCGGCACCACGCACCTTGCAGCCAGCTATCTCACAGCCATGCATCGGGTGCTGCCGGTGACCTTCTGCACCGTCTTCGCGGTGAGCGCGACGGGCCGCATCGAGACGGTGTCGGCGGCCAGCACCTACGGCAACACGGCGGAGCGCACTGCCGAACGCTATGTCGCCCAGCGCTTCGACCTGCTCGACCCGAACATGGCATGGCTGGCCGGTCGCCAGTTGCCGAAGCGTGCGCAGCTCTGGCTGGGCCACCAGCATGCAGAGGAAGTGGCCGACCCCGCGTACCGCGCAGCCTGCTACGGCGACGTCGGCATCCGCGAGCGCGCCTCCGTATTGCTGCTGCTGCCGAGCGGCCAGCGCGCGGCCGTGAGCTTCTATCGCAGCCTCGCGCAGCCTGATTTCGGGCCACCGGAATTCGCATTGCTGGAAGCGCACGCCGCACTGTTGGCGGACGCAACCGCCGCGCATGGCCGCATCTCGCTGGCGGCACGCGAGGCCGTGGAGCCTTCCCTGGCATCGCGCCTGCTCGGCCTGAGCCTGCGCGAACGCGAGGTGATCGGCCATCTGCTGGCCGGCATGACCGCGAAGGAGGCGGCGCGAGAGATCGGCATCGAGCTCACCACGGTACGGACGCATCAGTACCGGGCGTTTCGGAGGTTGGGGATCGGAAGCCTCAAGGACCTCCTGCGCGGCGTCAGCGCGTAGCGCTACTTGACCACCCCGGGCGCCACCACTTCCTGATCGATCGCGCCAAAGATCGAGTGCCCATCCTTCCCTTTCATCTCGATCCGGATGGTGTCGCCATACTTCATGAACTCCGTGCTCGGCTGGCCATCCTGGATGGTCTCGATGCAGCGCTTTTCGGCGATGCAGCTGTAGCCCTTGGGCCATTCCATCCGGCCCTCACGCTCGAAGCCTTTGTTGCTCACCGTGCCACTGCCGACGATGCTGCCGGCGCGCACGTTGCGCGTCCTGGCGATATGCGCGACGAGCTGGCCGAAGTGGAAGGTCATCTCGTCACCTGCATCGCACATGCCGACCTTGCGGCCGTTCCAGGTGCTTTGCAGCGTCAAGTGCACCCGGCCGCCCTGCCAGGCATCGCCCAGTTCATCGATCGTGACCGCGACCGGACTGAATGCCGTCGCGGGCTTGCTCTGGAAGAAGCCGAAGCCCTTGGCCAGCTCCGCCGGGATCAGGTTGCGCAGGCTCACGTCGTTGGCGAGCATCACGAGCCGGATGCCGTCCAGCGCCTGCGCGGGCGTGGCGCCCATCTTCACGTCGCCGGTGACGACGGCGATCTCGGCCTCGAAGTCGATGCCGAAGGCTTCGCTGGCGACCACCACCGGGTCGCAGGGGCCGATGAAGTCGTCGCTGCCGCCCTGGTACATCAGCGGGTCGTTGTAGAAGCTGTCGGGGACCTCGGCGTTGCGCGCCTTGCGCACCAGTTCGACGTGGTTGATATAGGCCGAGCCGTCGGCCCACTGGTAGGCGCGCGGCAGCGGCGCCATGCACTGCACCGGGTCGAACGGAAAGGCGTGGCGGGCCCGGCCCCCGTTGAGCGCGTCGTACAGGTCCTGCAGTTGCGGGCTCATGAAGCCCCAGTCGTCGAGCACCTGCTGCATGCGGCTGGCGATGCCGGTGGCGTAATGCGCGCTGGCAAGGTCATGGGAGACGACGACGAGCTGGCCGTCGCGCGAACCATCTTTGAGGGTGGCGAGTTTCATGGTGGCGGCCGATGCCGGCGCGGCATCGCTACTAAACTGGTTGGACGGGCGGCAGTGTACCGAGGTGAACCTCGCGGGCGGCGCCTGATCCACCATCCCAGATGTCGACGCCTGCCTTCTCCACCCCATCCGACACGCCGCGCCTGCCCTGGCGGGCGCTGGCGGTGCTGACGGTGGTCGTCGCAGTGGCGCATCTGGCCTTGCTGGGGGTCACGCCGGTCTTGGTGGGGCAGAAGCCGTCGCCGCTCGAGAGCAAGTTCGTCACGCGAACCATCGTCATCGCGCCGCCACCCGCCGCGGCGCCACCGGCGCCGGCACCCGTGACGGAGGCCAAGCCACCGCCGAAGCCCGTGCGTCCGCGTCCGCCCACCCCTCCTCGCCCTGCGGCGCCGGCGGCAGAGCCCGAAGCCCCGGCATCCCCTGATTCGCCGGCACCGGACCTCTTCGCGCAGAACGCCATCGATGCCGGCAACGCGGAGGCGCCCGACAGCGGAACGACGGCAGCCGGCTCCGGAGAAGGCTCCGTTGCCGCACCGGCGGCACCTGCGACTGACGATTCCGCGGCCAACATGCCCGGCTCGGTGCCGCTGCGCATTCCCGGCTCCGTGCGCCTGTCCCTCGCCGCGACCGCCCAGGTGGGCGCGACACCGATGTCCGGCGTCTTCGGCGAACTGCTCTGGTTGCACGACGGGGAGCATTACGACGCCCGGCTGACGCTCAAATTCCTGTTCGCGACCATCCGCGGCTGGCAGAGCACCGGCGCGATCGGCAAGACGGGCATCGAACCGTTGCGCTACATGGACAAGCGGCGCAACAAACCCGAAGTGGCCTCGCATTTCGTGCGCGACCAGGGAAAGGTCGTCTTCAGCAGCAACGCGCCGAGCGAGACGCTCCTGGCGGGCGCCCAGGATCAGCTCAGCGTCCTGATGCAACTCAGCGCCATGCTGGCCGGGGATCCGCCCCGCTATCCGCCTGGGTCGGTGATCGCAGTCCAGACCGTCGGACCCCGCAGCGCCGAAATCTGGACCTTCAGCGTCAGCGGAGAAGAGCAGCTGACGGTGCCCGCCGGGGATTTCATGGTGCGAAAACTCACTCGCAATCCGCGCCTGCCTTTCGACGACAAGGTGGAAGTCTGGCTTGCCCCCGAACTGGGCTACCTCCCGGTGCGCCTGAAGCTCACCCAGCCCGGCGGCGATTTCGCGGACATGCAACTTCGCGCGCAGGAGCCCCTGCGCCCGTCGAACTAGGGCCGGGACACAAAAAAATACAGGCGAGTGCCTACAACGCAACGATCAGTATTGAAACTGGCGCGTTGATTGCTATCTAACCACCATGAACGCCATCGACATCCTTACAGGACCCGAAATGCAAATGCTCTACGACTCCGACTCGTTCGTCGTCGTGCACGTGCAGCCGACAGAAGGCGAAGCGCCGGTGGCGCCTCACCTGCCAGTGCTCGCGCGCCACGGCTTCGAGATCGTCGACAAGCGTTCGGGCAAGGAGGTCTACCTCGATGGTTCGTGGGCCGAGCTTTTCCAGCAGCAGATTGCCGCCTGGCAACTCAACACTCCGACCCAGGAAGAGGTCGAGGACACCCTCGAAGGGTACGCCGAGCTGGCGCACACCCCCGTGCTGGTTCACTGAGCGTCGCGCTCCTCCCTGCGAACCAACCAGCCGTACAGCGGCCCGACAATCATCAGCACCGCCACCAGGCGGCAAACCTGGAACACAGTCACGACCGGCACGCCGAGTTGAAGCACCTTCGCGGTGATCGACATCTCGGCAATCCCGCCCGGTGAAGTCCCCAGCATCATCGTGGCCGGATGCAGGCCGGTCACCAGCGCCAGGCCCCAAGCGAAGGCGCCGCACAGCGCGATCAACCCCAATGTCCCGATCGCCACCGTCGCCAGCCAGCGCGGCGCCGTGTGCAGGAACTCCCGACTGAATCGAGCCCCGAGGCTCACCGCGATCACCAATTGAGCGGCATTCGACAGCCATGAGGGAACCCCCGAAAGCTGCAGCCCCGCGATCGTGAAACCCATCGCCACCAGCATCGGCCCCAAGAACCACGGGTTGGTGCGGCCCGTCGCATGCATGGCGAGACCGCCGATGCCCGTGGCGATCGCCAACAATGCGAGCCCGCCCCAATGCACCTCGCGCACGCTCGAAGCGTTGACTTCGAGGCCGTGCATGCCGCTCCACTGCATGGCGAACGGGACCAGGATCGTCACCAGCACCACCCGCAGGCTGTGCGCGGCAGCCACCAGATCCGTCCGGGCGCCCGCGCGCTCGGCCAGCAAGGTCATCTCCGACGCCCCGCCGATGGCGCCAGAGAAGTAAGTAGTGGCTCTCAGAGAACGCGCCGGAACGTGAGGCATGCGTGCCAGATGCAGCCGATGAAGCCATCGTCCGAAAGCCCAGCCCGCCACCAGGGCCCAGGTGATGGCAAGCGCGATTGCCCACCACACGCTTGCCACCAGTGCGACAACCTGCGGCGTGAAGTAAAGACCCAGTGCGACGCCGATGGTCCATTGCCCCGCATTGCGCAGCGGCGTGTGGCTCGCGGTCGGCACGCCGGCGATCGAAGCGATGGAAACGGCCAGCAAAGGACCGATCATCCAAGGCAGCGGCGTGTGGAGGACAAGGCAAATGCCGGCGGCCACGAGCGCGAGCAACAGCGTGGCAACGACACGAACCGGAAAACGGAGGGACACGGACAGGCGGAAAAAGCGGGATGGGCGGCGACGAGACCGCTCGGGCCGGGGCATTAGTATGGCCGCATGCCACTTCGACGATCTTCCACGCTTTCCTGCCTGGCCTCGACGCTCGGCGTCGCAATCATTGCCGGCTGCACCGGTTTGGTGCCTGCCGCCGACGCTCCGATCGACCGTCGCGTCGCCGTCCTGTTGCCGGTCGACGCCTTGCTGGTGGGCGAACAGCACGACGCGGCGGAACACCAGGTGATCGAACGCGAAACGGTCGAAGCGCTTGCCGCACGTGGACGATTGGCTGCAGTGGCCATCGAGATGGCGGAGGAAGGCAACAGCACTGCGCATTTACCGGCCGATGCGACCGAGGCGCAGGTCCAGACGGCGCTGAGCTGGAACGACAAGGGCTGGCCCTGGGCCGCCTACGGGCCGGTGGTGATGGCCGCCGTCCGCGTCGGCGTGCCGGTGGTCGGCGCCAATCTGCAGCGAGCCCACATGAAGGATGCGATGGCCGATGTATCGCTGGACGCGCAATTGAGCGAGGACGCTCGAGCCACCCAGCGCGAGGCCGTGCGCAGCGGCCACTGCAACCTGCTGCCGGAATCGCAGATCATCCCGATGACACGCATCCAGATCGCTCGCGACCGTGCGATGGCCCAAGCCGTCGTCAAGGCGAAACAGCCGGGCAAGACTGTGCTGCTGGTCAGCGGGGCCGGCCACAGCAACAAGCTGTTAGGCGTGCCCCAGCAACTGCCTACCGACGTTTCAGTGAAGGTGGTGCGGATGCGGGCCGGACCGCCGGACGCCGACGACAGCGCCTTCGACGTCGTGTGGGCAACCCCGGCGGTGCCCGAGAAGGACTACTGCGCCGACGTCAAGCCGCCGGGCCGCCCCCAAGGCTGACGCGGCCCCCTCGGGGGGCCGCGAGGACACGCAGTGCCGAGCGTGGGGGTTTCAATCTTCAAGCCGAAAACTTCTTGATCGAATCCGCCAGCGTATTGACCAGCGTGTCGATGTGCGACTTCTCGACGATGTACGGTGGCGCGATCACGAGCACGTCGCCAGCGGGGCGGACCAGCGCGCCCTTGTGATAGCAGTCCAGGAAGATGTCGTAGGCGCGCTTGCCCGGTGAACCCGCGATCGGCGCGAGTTCGACCGCCGCCGCCAGCCCCAGGCTGCGGATGCCGATGACATTCGGCAGGCCCTTGAACGTGCTGTGGAACGCATCGCCCAGCACCTTGCCCATCTCGCCGGCACGCGAGAAGAGCTGCTCCTTCTGGAACAGCTCCAGCGTCGCGATCGCAGCCGCGCACGCCACCGGATGGCCCGAATAGGTGTAGCCGTGGAAGAACTCGACCACGTGCTCCGGCGCCGACGTCTTCATCATCTCGTCGTAGAGCTTGTCGCGGCAGATCACGCCGCCCAGCGGAATCACGCCGTTGGTCACGCACTTGGCGAAGTTGAGCATGTCGGGCACCACGCCGTAGTAGTCCGACGCGAAGTTCGTGCCCATGCGCCCGAAGCCGGTGATGACCTCGTCGAAGATCAGCAGGATGCCGTGCTTGTCGCAGATCTCGCGCAGCTTCTGCAGGTAGCCCTTGGGCGGCACGTACCAGCCGGCGGACCCCGCGATGGGCTCCACGATGATCGCCGCCACGTTGCTCGGATCGTGCAGCGGGAGGATGCGCTGCTCCAGATCGGCCAACGGGTCCTCGGCCCACACCGGCTCCTGGTTGTGGATGTAGGCATGGTTCACCGGGTCGTGGATGAAGCGCATGTGGTCCACGCGTGGCAGGAAGGCCGAGCCGAACACCTTGCGGTTGCCCGGAATGCCGCCCACCGACATGCCGCCGAAACCGACGCCGTGGTAACCCTTCTCGCGGCCGATGAAGAGATTGCGATGGCCTTCGCCTCGCGCGCGGTGGTAGGCCAGCGCAACCTTCATCGAGGTGTCGGCCGCCTCGCTGCCCGAATTGCAGAACAGGACCTTGTTGAGATCGCCCGGCGCCATCGCCGCGATCATTTCCGCCGCCTTGAACGCCTTGTCGTTGCTGACCTGGAAAGCCGTCGCGTAGTCAAGCGTGTCGAGTTGCTTCTTGATGGCCTCGTTGATCGGCTTGCGGTTGTGGCCCGCGCCGACGCACCACAGCGAGGAGATGCCGTCGACCACCTTGCGCCCGTCGTGCGTGGTGAATTCCATTCCGTCCGCCGCCACGAAGACGCGCGGGTCCTTCTTGAACTGGCGATTGGGAGTGAAAGGCAACCACTGGTTGTCCATGCTGAAATCGTTGTAGGCCATGAATCGCTCCTGCTGGTTCGTTCTTGCTGGAAATGGTCATTTTGGCACTGGCGACGCCGAGTGTCGGGCCTGCGACAATGGCCGCCCTTATGAATCCCGCGTACATCCTTACCCTGTCCTGTCCCGATCGCACCGGCATCGTCCATGCCGTTTCCGGCTTCCTGCTTGAGCGCGGCGGCAACATCGAAGAAGCCGCGCAGTACAACGATCACGGCACCGGCCTGTTCTTCATGCGCGTACGCTTCGCCTGCGATCAGAGCGAGACCTCGTTGCGCGAGCAGATCGCGGACCTGGCCTCGAAATTCGGCATGAGCTGGAAACTGCACGCTGCCGCCGAACCGATGAAGACCGTCATTCTCGTCAGCAAGGAAGGCCACTGCCTCAACGACCTGCTGTTCCGCTGGAAGAGCGGCCTGCTCGCCATCGACGTGCGCGCCATCATCTCGAATCACCGCGACTTCTACCAGCTCGCGGCCAGCTACAACGTGCCCTTCCACCACATCCCCGTGACGGCGGCGACCAAGGCGCAGGGCGAGGCGAAGCAGCTCGAGATCATCGAGGCCGAGGGCGCCGAACTGGTGGTGCTGGCGCGCTACATGCAGATCCTGAGCAACGACCTCTGCACCAGGCTGGCAGGCCGGGCGATCAACATCCACCACTCCTTCCTGCCCAGCTTCAAGGGCGCCAAGCCCTACTACCAGGCGCACGACCGCGGCGTGAAGCTGATCGGCGCCACTGCCCACTACGTGACGGCCGACCTCGACGAGGGCCCGATCATCGAGCAGGACGTGGAGCGTGCCGACCACACCGACACCGTCGACGACCTGACCGCGCGTGGCCGCGATACCGAAAGCCAGGTGCTGGCGCGCGCCGTCAAGTGGCACAGCGAGCACCGCGTGCTGCTGAATGGGCACCGGACGGTCGTCTTCCGCTAGGGAACGCCCGCTCGCGTGTTCTCCCATTCGGGTCCGCGCCGTCGTCGACCAGGACGTACACAATGGCGGAATGAACACTGAGACGGTCGAACCCCCGGTCGCAGCGCCCTCCCGCAAGTCGCTGCAAGACAGGGTCGTGAGTGCCTTGCGGGCGAAGCTTCCATCGCATGCGGTGCTGTTCGACCACGAAGACACCACGCCCTATGAATGCGATGGCCTCACGGCCTACCGACAAAGGCCTTTGGTGGTCGCGCTGCCCGAAGACGAGGCGCAGGCCCAGGCCGTGCTCAAGGCCTGCCACGCGCTCGGCGTGCCGGTCGTGGCGCGCGGCGCGGGCACCGGCCTTTCCGGTGGCGCGATGCCGAACGCGGTCGGCGTGACACTGTCGCTCGCCAAGTTCAATCGCATCCTCAAGGTCGATCCGGTCAGCCGCACCGCGGTCGTGCAATGCGGCGTGCGCAACCTCGCCATCAGTGAGGCCGCCGCGCCGTTCAATCTCTATTACGCGCCTGATCCTTCGAGCCAGATCGCCTGCACCATCGGCGGCAACGTGGCCGAGAACTCGGGCGGTGTGCACTGCCTCAAGTACGGCCTGACGCTTCACAACGTGCTGCGCGTGCGCGGCTTCACCGCCGAGGGCGATCCGATCGAATTCGGCAGCGAGGCGCTCGACTGCGCCGGCCTCGACCTGCTCGCGCTCGTGATCGGCAGCGAGGGCATGCTGGCGGTGACGACCGAGGTCACCGTCAAGCTCGTGCCAAAGCCGCAACTCGCGCGCTGCATCATGGCCAGCTTCGACGACGTGCGAAAGGCGGGCGACGCCGTCGCGGCGGTGATCGCCGCCGGCATCATCCCCGCGGGCCTGGAGATGATGGACAAGCCGATGACCGCCGCGGTGGAGGACTTCGTCCGCGCAGGCTACGACCTCGAGGCCGCGGCGATCCTGCTGTGCGAATCCGACGGCACGCCCGAGGAGGTCGAGGAAGAGATCGGCCGCATGACTGACGTGCTGCGCGGCTGCGGCGCGACGGCCATCGCGGTGAGCGAGAACGAGGACGAGCGCCTCAAGTTCTGGAGCGGCCGCAAGAACGCCTTTCCGGCATCGGGCCGCATCAGCCCCGACTACATGTGCCTGGACTCGACCATCCCGCGCAAGCGCCTGGCCGACATCCTGCTCGCCATCCAGGAGATGGAGAAGAAGTACAACCTGCGCTGCTGCAACGTGTTCCACGCCGGCGACGGCAACCTGCATCCGCTGGTGCTGTTCGACGCCAACGACCCGGACGAACTGCACCGCTGCGAACTGTTCGGCGCGGACATCCTCGAGACCAGTGTCGCGATGGGCGGCACGGTGTCCGGGGAGCACGGCGTAGGCGTCGAAAAGCTCAACAGCATGTGCGTACAGTTCACCGCGGCCGAGAACGAGCAGATGTTCGGCGTGAAGCGCGCCTTCGACCCGGCGGGCCTGTTGAACCCCGGCAAGGTTATCCCCACGCTGCAACGCTGTGCGGAATACGGCAAGCAGGTATTCCGCGCCGGTCAAGTGCAGCCCTTCCCCGACCTTCCCCGCTTCTGAGATGACGACGCTATTGCCAAGGCCGTCGCGGAACCGGCTTCGCCGGGCCGCAGGCGGCGCCCCCTCGCAGGGGGTGGGCGGCCACACGAAGTGGGCAAGCCTGGGGGTGGGCCAATGGATAGCAAGCCTGGGGGTGGGCCAATGACCGGCTTGCGCGGCATGGCCTGGCTCTTGGTGTTCCAGTCGGTGGGCGAGTTGCTCTCGCGCGGCCTGTCGCTTCCACTGCCAGGGCCGGTGCTCGGAATGATGCTGATGCTGGTCGGCCTTCGCTTCGAGGTGGTGCGAACGCCCGTAGCCGAATGCGCCAGCTTTCTGCTGACCCATCTCTCGCTGCTCTTCGTGCCGGTCGGCGTGGGCGTGATGACGCACCTCACGCTGCTCGGGCAGTACGGCGGGCGCATGCTGGTGATCATCGCGCTCTCGACATGGATCGGTCTTGCCGTCACCGCGATGGTGCTCTACTGGCCCGACCGCAAGAAGAAGGCCTGACCGCATGCCGCGTTTCGTCGAACTCTGGATCTATCTCTCAGCCACCCCGCTGTTCGGCCTGACCGCCACGCTGGTCGTGTACCTGCTTGCGAATGCGGCATATACGCGGGCCGGTGGCGCGCCGTGGGCCAACCCGGTGCTGTGGTCCGTGGTCGTGCTGGCGAGCGGACTGCTGCTCACGCGCGTGGACTACCAGACCTACTTCGCTGGCGCCCAGTTCATCCACTTTCTTCTCGGTCCGGCTGTCGTGGCGCTGGCATGGCCGCTGTGGCAACGGCGTGCGGAGTTGCGTGCGCGCTTCGGCAGGTTATTGCTCGCGTCGCTGCTCGGTGGTGCGGCCGCGGGCGGATCCGCCGTGGCGCTGGGCTGGGCGCTGGGGTTGCCGCACGACGTCGTGCTGTCGCTCGCACCCAAGTCGGTCACTGCGCCTGTCGCGATGGGCATCGCAGAAAAGATCGGCGGCATTCCGGCACTGTCGGCCGTGTTCGCCGTGCTCACCGGCATGATCGGGGCGCTGTCGGGCAAGTATGTCTTCGATGCGCTGCGCATCGGCACCGACGCCACCGGCTATGCCGCGCGCGGCTTTGGACTCGGCACGGCGGCGCACGGCATCGGCGCGGCTCGGGCGTTGCACGTCAATGCCGATGCAGGCGCCTACGCGGGTCTCGCGCTCGGACTGCAGGTCGTACTTGCAGCCCTGTTGATGCCTCTGGTCTTCAAACTTTTCTGAGCCCAACGCCTGGGATTACAGCGGCAGCGAGCCGCCGCGTGCCGCGGCACGTGCTTCCGCACGCACTGAATTGCGGTTGACGGTGCTGGCGATGGTCGGTGCCGGACCGGCGTTGGCGCCTTCCGCATACGGGTCGGCGCTGTGGGCGGCGGCGATGGCCTGGCTGCGGATGGTCGGGCGGCCGGTCGAGCTGGCGATGACGGTTGGCACACCGGACTCGGCACCATCGGCATAGGGGTTCTCGGTGTGTGCAGCAATCACGGCATCGGCCCTGACGGTGGCACGGCTGTTGGCGGAAACCAGGGGATGCACCCCTTCGTATGTCTCAGCTTGGGCGCCTACGGCGGCGAGAAGCGTGAGGGCGGCGGCTGCGATGATCTTCGAGGTCTTCATTTCGATGTCCTTTGACTTGCTTAGGATGAATTCGAACTGGTCTTGGGTGGGCGTCGCCCCCGAGGGCGGCTACCTCGCTCGGTGGCCTGTTCACCCAGAACTGCGTACTTGGTATGCCGTTCCGTGGGGTGAATTGTGCGCCGAGATCTAGGTAAAAACCCTAGCCAATCTGAACAGCTCCGTTCGCGAAACTGAAACAGTCAAAAGCTGTAACCTCATGATCCGCCGGTAGCGCCGGGGCGGCTTCGAGGCACCCCGGCGCATCTCAGGTCTTAGCTGCGCGAGGGATTGTTCGGCTTGCGGTCGTACCGGTTCGGCACGCCGTCGTGATCGTTGTCCCAGCCGCCGGCCCGGTATTCCCAATGGCCGCCGCGATCGTGCCATTGCGGGGCGCGATACGCGTAGCCCTCTCGGGCGTGCGTCCAGTTTCCACCACGCCAGACATAGCGGCCATGACTCCATTCGTAGTGACCCGGCGCCCACACATAACCCGGACGCGGCGGCGGGACATGCTCATAGCGCGGCGGCGGGGGCGCCACACGTACCGAGACCACGGCCTGCGCCTGCGCTGCGGTCGGCACCATCACGGCGCCCAGCGACAGGAGAGATGCAGCGCCCATCGCGAAGGTGATTGCGAGTTTTTTCATGGGTACTCCTTTGAGTTGTTGGAAGCTTCATCCTCCCCGACCCATGTGAACTCCTTGTAAGCCGCGAGCGAAGTGTTGTGTAGCGCTGTGTCGACCCTTCGTGCCCCGCCCTACCAGGTGTCGACGTACGCGGTGGCCGGTCGCTGTACCGCCGCTGCCGAAGCGAGTCCTCGCACCAGCCATCCGCGCGTGTCGGCGGGATCGATCACCGCATCGATCTCCAGCGTCTGGGCCATGTGGATCGCCTCGCCGTTCGCGTACTGTTGCGTGACCAGCTTCTTGAACAGGGCATCGCGCTCGGCGCCTTCGGCCGCCGCTTCGAGTTCCTTGCGGAAGCCGAGGCGCACCGCGCCTTCGAGCCCCATGGCACCGAACTCGCCCGTGGGCCATGCCACCGTGAAGACCGGTGCATCGAAGCCACCGGCTGTCATCGCCTGCGCGCCGAGCCCGTAGCCCTTGCGCAGTACCACGGCAAAGTAGGGAACGCGCAGGTGCGAAGCCACCATGAACATGCGGCACACATGCCGCACCTGTGCCTGCGCCTCGATCTCGGGGCCGACCATGAAGCCTGGCGTGTCGCACAGCGCGACCAGCGGCAATCCGTGCGCGTTGCAAAGCTGCATGAAGCGGGCGGCCTTGTCGGCGGCATCCACATCGATTGCGCCGCCGAGGTGATGCGGATTGTTCGCGAGCAACCCGACCGGCTTGCCTTCGATTCGCGCCAGCGCAGTCACGATGCCGACGCCGAAGCCGGCGCGCAACTCCAGCATCGATCCGCTGTCGACGACGCCTTGCATCGCGGCGCGCACGTCGTAGACGCGCAAACGGTTCTCGGGCACGGCATGGCGCAACGCTCGCTGGTCGGCGCATTCCCAGTCGCGCGTAGCCCCCTGGAAGTACGACAGATATTGCCTGGCGGCTGCGACGGCATGCGCCTCGTCCTTCACGAGGATGTCGATCACGCCGTTGCGCGACTGCACGCTGCTGGGCCCGATCTGCTCCGGCGCGAAGGTGCCGAGGCCGCCACCTTCGATCATGGCGGGACCGCTCATCCCGATGTTGCTCGCCTCGGTCGCGATGATCACGTCGGCACACCCGAGCAGCGCCGCGTTCCCGGCGAAGCAGCGACCGTGGACGATGCCCACCACCGGCACCTTGCCCGACAGCGCGGCGAACTGGCTGAAGGTGTGGTTGTTCAGGCCCGCGACGATCGGCATGTCGGTGTCGCCGGGCCGCCCGCCGCCGCCTTCGGCGAACAGCACCACCGGCAACTGCAGTTGATGCGCGATGCCCAGCATGCGATCGGTCTTGTGATGATTGCGCATGCCCTGCGTGCCGGCGAGCACGGTGTAGTCGTAGGCCATGACCACGCAGCGCGACTTCTCGGGTCCGAACTGCTTCGCGTTGATGCTGCCGATGCCGGTCACCATGCCATCGGCCGGCGTGTTGGCGATCAGGTCCTCCAGCGTGCGGCGCCGCGTCTGGGCCGCAATGGCGAGCGCGCCGTATTCGGTGAAGTTGCCGGGGTCGTCGGCCAGTTCGCACAGGTCGGCGATGTTGGCGCGCGCGGTGCGGCCACCCTGGGCGTGACGCTTGGCGACTGCAGCGGCGCGGTTGGCGTCGAGCGTGGGCGCGTGGCGGTCGATCACCTTCTGCAGGTCCGGCCGGATCTCGCCGAGATCGCGTTCGGCATGGGCTTCGGCTTCGACCGCGTGCGCATCCACGGCCTCGAGCTCGACCAGCGACTGACCTTCGACAAGATACTCGCCGGGCTGCGCCAGCAATGCAACGACACGCCCTGCGAACGGCGCGTGCAGGAGGTGCTCCATCTTCATCGCCTCGAGCACGCCGAGTTGCGCGCCGGCCGGGACGATGTCGCCGACATCCACTTCGAGTTGCACAAGCTTCGCGGGCATCGGCGCCTTCACGACGAGGGCGTCGTCATCGTCCTGCGGCGTTGCCTCCGCTTCGCTTCGCGTCGTGGCGGGTCGAGCACCCTTCGACGACGCGGCGCCGATATGCGCGCCTGCCGCCAGGAGATCGGCAAGGTGCGTCTCGACAAAGCGCGTGTGCACCGCTTGCGTCTCGAACTCGGGCCGAAGGCCGATCGCTCGCAGCAAGGCGAGATTGGTCGAGATGCCGTCGATATGACATTCCTCGAGCGCGCGCAGCGAACGCCGCACCACGTCCGCGAAGCGCGGCGATGATGAATGGACGATCAGCTTGGCCAGCAATGTGTCGTAGTGCGGCGAAGGGGCCAGTCCCGCGTAACCGTGCGAGTCGACACGCACGCCGGGCCCGGCCGGCAGGTCGAAGCGCGCGAGCGTGCCACCAGACGGACGCGCATTGCCTTGCGCGTCGAGCGTCTCGGCGTTGATGCGCCACTGCACCGCGAAGCCGCGCTGAGGAGCGGTGCGTTGCGTATCGATGCCCAGGTCCGCCAGCGTCTGGCCATTCGCGACACCGATCTGAAGCTGCACCAGGTCGAGTCCCGTGACCGCCTCCGTCACCGTGTGCTCCACCTGCAATCGCGGGTTGGCCTCGATGAAAACGAAGGGCAGCGTGGTCGAATGCTCGTCGACCAGGAATTCGAAGGTGCCCAGGCTCTGGTAGTTGACCGCCTTCGCCATGCGCAAGGCAGCCTGCGTGACCCGCTCGCGCAGCATCTCGGACAACGAAGGGCTCGGTGCGATCTCGACCAGCTTCTGGAAACGCCGCTGCAGCGTGCACTCGCGCTCACCCAGGCTCGCCACAGCATGACCGTCGCCCAGCACCTGGACTTCGATGTGGCGCGCGTTGCGCATCAGGCGCTCCACATACACGCCCTCGACCCCGAAGGCCGCCTTGGCCTCGGACGTGCAGCGCGCGTGGGCCTCGGGCAGATCAGAAGCGTTCGACACCGCGCGCATGCCGCGACCGCCGCCGCCGCCGATGGCCTTGACCATGACGCCCGCACCTTCGGCCTGCTGTGCGGCGAAGAACGCCTGCGCCTCGGCCAGCGTCACAGCGCCCGCGCTGCCGGGCATCACCGGCACGTCGCATTGCACGGCCAGCGCGCGCGCACGCGCCTTGTCGCCGAACAGCGCGAGTTGCTCGGGTGTCGGGCCGATGAATCGCAGGCCGGCATCGGCGCAAGCCTGCGCGAAATCCGCACGTTCGCTCAGAAAGCCGTAGCCGGGATGCACCGCATCGCAGCCGTGTTCGCGCGCGACAGTGATGAGCGCGGCCGCATGGAGATACGCCGAGGGACCGGTGGCTTGCAGCGCGACGGCCGTATTGGCCAGTTGCACGTGCAGTGCAGAGGCATCATCTCTTGCGTGGACGGCAACGCTCGCAATCCCGAGGTCACGGAGTGCGCGCGCCAGGCGCACGGCAATCTCGCCGCGATTGGCAATCAGGACTTTCTTCATCATGCGCTCAGACTTCGGGAAGCTGGGTTGTCTCCATGGCGTCACTCTTACAGGGTTATCGATAGGGCTTGGCCGCTTGTCTTCGCCGCATGGTGCACCAACAATCCTACCCATGGGTATGACTTCGGCGACACCGCACAAACCCTCTTGGCGCGGCAACGAGCCTTCCAGGAGAAGCGATCTGCCGCAGGGCACGGGCCGTCAGCGCACTGCCACCGCGGGCACCGACGTGCAGCGCGAGCGCATCCTCCAGGCTGCGGCCCAGCTCTTCGCGGCCCAGGGCTACGCCAACACGACGATGGCGCAGATCGTTCGCGCGCTCGGCGCCACCAAGCCCTTCGTCTACTACTACTTCCGCGACAAGCAGGAGATCTTCGAGACCCTGTCGTGGCGGCCGGCCGTCGACTGCTTCACGGCGATGGATTTCGCCGCCGGCGACACGCGCCCTGCGGTAGAGAAGGTCAAGGAAGGCATCGAACGGCTGATTCGCGCGACGGTGACGCACCATCCCTGCGCCTTCTTCGCCTACAAGGAGCCGCAGGTCTACCGCCCGGAGTACATCGCCGCGCAGAAGAAGCTGGCGCATCACTTCTACGACCAGCTCTTTCCGCTGCTCGAGGAAGCGCGCCGCGATGGCGATCTCGACTTCGCCGAGACCAAGATCACCGCATTTGCCGCGCTGAGCCTGCCCGGCTTTCTCTACAGCTGGTACCGCCCCGATGGCCGCCTCTCGCCCGACGAGGTGGTGGCCGAACTCTCGAAGTTGGCCTGGCGCGTGCTGGGCGTGCGCGGGCTCGGCGTCTGACACCCGGTACTTCTGCGTCCCTTTTCTCTGCATGAGGGGTCAGGCCCTGATCAGGGAATACCCCGGTCTGCCGCCCCCCTCTGCCGTCGAGATACTGCGGGGCCCGCATCCGCGGTCCGCAATCGGCACGAGCAAGGGGCATGACCATGGCAGGCAAGAACGCGCTGTATCCGATTCCGCATCCGGCGAAGAAGCCCTTCGTCGGCAACATCCTGTCGATCGGTTCCGACTCGCCGGTGCTCGACATGTGGAAGATCGCGCAGGACCTCGGCGCGATCTATTGGCTCGACATGCCGGGCATGCCGGTGATCGTGGTGTCGTCCGCCGCGTTGGTCGACGAGCTCTGCGACGAGAAGCGCTTCGACAAGAGCACCAAGGGAACGCTGCGACGGCTGCGCGCGCTCTCGCACGGCCTCTTCACTTCGGACACCCACGAATCGACCTGGTCGAAGCCGCACAACATCCTGCTGGCGAACTTCAGCCAGCGTGCGATGCAGGCCTACCACCCGATGATGCTGGACATCGCCGAGCAGCTCGCGACCAAGTGGGAGCGGCTGAACTTCGACGAGGAGATCGACGTGGTGCGCGACATGACCGCGCTGACGCTCGACACCATCGGGCTGTGCGGCTTCGGCTATCGCTTCAATTCCTTCTACCGTGAGGGCTTTCATCCCTTCGTGGATGCGATGGTGCGCACGCTGGAGACGGTGCAGAACCGTCGCGGGATTCCGCTCGAGGAATTCATGCTGAAGAAGGAGCTGGCGCAGCAGCGCAAGGATGTGCGCTACATGCACAAGATGGTCGAGGACATCGTGCACGAGCGGCGAGCAAGCGGCGCCGACATCGCGACCAAGCCCGACCTGCTGAGCTACATGATCGCCGGCGTCGACAAGAAGACGGGCGAGCGGCTGGACGACCGGCAGATTCGCGACGAGTGCATCGAATTCCTGATCGCGGGGCACGAGACGACGAGCGGCCTGCTGTCGTTCGCCATCTACTTCCTGCTGAACAATCCGGAGGCGATGGCCAAGGCGCAGGCCGAGGTCGACAACGTGTTCGGGCCCGATCCTTCGGTGAAGCCGACCTATGCGCAGGTCAATCGGCTGACTTACGTTCTGCAGGTCCTGAAGGAATCATTGCGCATGTTCCCGACCGCGCCGGCGATCGCGATGGCCGCGAAAGAGGACACGACCATCGGCGGGCAGTACACGATCAAACGGCGCAACATGGTCATCCTGCACGCGCTGGCGTTGCATCGCGACAAGGCGGTGTGGGGCGAGGATGCCGACCGCTTCAATCCGGACCACTTCAGCCGCGAGGCGGAGCGTGAACGGCCGGTCAATGCGTTCAAGCCGTTCGGCAATGGTCAGCGTGCGTGCATCGGGCGCCAGTTCGCGCTGCAGGAGGCGGTGTTGACGCTGGGCATGATCCTGCAGCGGTTCACGCTGGTCGATCACACGGGCTACAAGCTCAAGATCAAGGAAGCGCTGACGATCAAGCCAGAGGGCTTCAAGATCAAGGCGGTGCTGCGCGATCCGGCGACACGGCCGCGTGGCGAGGGAGTGGCGCAGACGGTGCAGGCCACTGCGGAGCGGCCGGCGGCGGCTAGGTCGCAGGTGACTCGGCACGGCACTTCGCTGCTCGTCCTCCAGGGATCCAATCTCGGCACGGCCGAAGATCTCGCGCGCCAGCTTGCCGAAGCCGGCGAGATGCGCGGCTTCTCGACGCAGCTTGCCTCGCTTGACGACTATGCCGAGCGCCTCCCCGCCAATGGCGCGGTCGCGATCGTCTGTGCGTCTTACAACGGTGCGGCGCCGGACAACGCGGCCGAGTTCCATCGCTGGCTCGACAAGGCCGACGATTCTCTGAACGGTGTGCGGTTCACGGTCTTCGGCTGTGGCAATACGGACTGGGCATCGACGTATCAATCGGTGCCGCGCCGCATCGACGAGCGCCTGGCCGCTCTGGGTGCCACACGGTTGCATGCACGTGGCGAGGGCGATGCGCGTGAGGACATGGATGGCGCCTTCCAGGACTGGAGCGATGCGCTCTGGCCGACGCTGGTGGCGGCTTTCGATCTCAAGTCGGGCGCGGACACGCCTGCGCAGAGCGAGCCGCTTTACACGCTGGAGGAGCTGCCGCCGCCGCAGAAGAATGCGCTGGTCGACGCGCTCGGTGCCGTGCCGATGCGGGTGATCGAGAACCGGGAGTTGCAAAACGCCGGCAGCGGTTCCGCGGAAGAGCGCTCGACGCGTCACGTCGAGCTGCAGTTGCCGGAAGGGGTGAGTTACCGCGCGGGGGACCACTTGAGCGTGGTGCCGCGCAATGGCCCGGCGCAGGTGGAGCGTGCGATGGCACGCTTCGGTTTCGACCGCAACGCGCATGTGCGATTGCAGGCGGCGACGGGGCGCAAGGCGGCGCTGCCGGTGGATGAGGTGATCGCGGTGGACCGTTTGCTGGGCGACTACGTCGAGCTGCAGGACGTGGCGACACGCAAGCAGATCGGGCAACTGGCGGTGCACGCGGAGTGCCCGTTCACCAGGCCGAAGCTGATGGCGTTGTCGGGCGCGGACGAAGGTTCGGCGGCGCTCTACAAGAGCGAGGTGTTGCTGAAGCGGAAGTCGGTGCTGGATCTGCTGGAGGAGTTTCCT
The DNA here is from genome assembly GCF_056400665.1 of Variovorax sp. P5_A3. NCBI lineage: Bacteria > Pseudomonadati > Pseudomonadota > Betaproteobacteria > Burkholderiales > Comamonadaceae > Variovorax > Variovorax sp. P5_A3. The sequence continues at coordinate 94,099 of NZ_JBFUKW010000009.1, forward strand.
GCCTGCCAGGTGCCGTTTGCGCAGTTTCTCGAGATGCTGTCGCCGCTCACGCCGCGGTACTACTCGATTTCGTCGTCACCGGTGGTCGACGGTGGGCGCTGCAGTGTGACGGTGGGTGTGGTGTGCGGGCCGGCGCGTTCGGGCTTGGGCAAGTTCGAGGGTGTCTGTTCCAATTTCCTCTCGCGCACGCAGGCCGGCGAGGTGGTGCATGGCGTGGTGAGAGAGACCACGGCCGAAGGCTTTCGGCTGCCGGACGATCCTGCACGGCCGGTGATCATGGTGGGGCCGGGGACGGGTCTCGCACCGTTCCGAGGCTTTCTTCAGGAGCGCGCCGCAATGATCAAAGGCGGCGCAAAGCCGGGGGAAGCCATGCTCTTCTTCGGGTGCCGGCACCCCGAGCAGGATTTCATCTACGCCGACGAACTCAAGGACTGGGCGGAGCGCGGCGTGACGCAACTCCACACGGCGTTCTCACGCGCCGGGGAGCGCAAGGTCTATGTGCAGGATCTGATCCGTGAGCAGACTGAGCATGTCTGGCGCCTGCTCGACGACGGTGCGATCGTCTACGTTTGCGGGGATGGATCGCGTATGGAGCCGGACGTGCGGCGGGCTCTCTCCGATATTGCGCGTAAACATGGGATCGATGGCAACACCTGGATGGACAGGATGATTGCGGAGAAGCGCTATGTGTTGGATGTTTGGGCGGGGGGTTGAGTTTTTGTTCGCTGTCTCTGGGGGGGAGCGCCCGGTAGGCGGTGCGGGCCGGTCGACCCCGCTACGCCGGTCCTTCGGACTCCCCTGCAGTGCTCGCTTCAGGCGGGGTCCGCGCAAACTCGCTGCGCTCAAACACGCGCGGCCCTGATCCGCCTGAAGCTGCGCGCTTCGGCGGCGCAGAGGGGTCGCCCAACCCGCACCGCCTACCGGGCTCCGTGAGTGGGCGACGGTTGTGGGCGTCTCGAACGACGCCCGCCCCCCCGAACCAATGACTTCAGTGAGCCCGGGCAGGATCCGGATAGATCAAAGGCCCGAAGGTCCCACGATCAAAGGCCTTCCACTGCCCTTCAGGCTGAGCCAGGCGGTCGGCCAAGGCATACAGCACCGCCGGATGTGCCCCAAGCCCCAGATGGCTCGCCACCACCTCGATGTTCTCCGCCTGAGGCCCGGCCTCTTCCACGCTGCAGCGCCACGCCACCACGCCGTCGCTGCGGCTGAAGATCGAAGTCGTCGGCACGGACGGCGTCGGCTGAACGTGCTTCATGCGCCGCGGATCATCGGAACTCTGGCCGCTCACGCCTTCGTAGACACGCCACGCGTTGGTAGCGCGCGTACTCCCGGTGAAGGGGCTGCCCAGCGTGATCACGCTGCGCACGAGATCAGGATGCGTCGAAGCCAGGAGGCGAGCGTAGACGCCGCCGAGGCTCCATCCGATCAGGCTGACCTTGCGACCGCTTTTCTCATGCAGCGATTCGAGCTTGCGCAGCATGCCGGTCTCCACTCCCTGGCGCGGACCCAGATTGCGGCCCAGGCCCCAGCCGTGTGCGTTGTAGCCGCGGCTTTGCAGATAGCGGCGCAGCAGCTTCGTCGAAAGATCGCTCGCCACCAGCCCCGGCAACACCAGTACGGAATGGCCATCGCCGCGCGGCGCCAATTGGAGCAGCGGCCACAAGGCTACGGCGGCGCCGGCCTCCCAGATGGCGCGGGTTTCGGCCAAGAGGAGCAGGCGCGAAGGCGGGGCGATCGGTTCGTGTGCGGCGGTCATCATCTGTATGTCCTTGTCGTTCTCTGGAATGTGCGGTCTCGCTGGCGAACTGCCAGTCGGACGGCAAGCCCATTTATCCGAGGTATTTGCCGCGCAAGTAATCGAGGTAAGCCCTCGATTCGCGCGATACATACGGTGCAATCAGCGTGAGCGTGTAGAAAGCCGCAAGGCCCGGATCGGCCTGCTGCAGGGCGTCGCGTCCAGGCACCAGCCGTTCGAAGGAAAGCCAGCAGGTGGTCGTGAAGACCATCTGCAACGCCAGCGTCTGCGCTTCCTCCGCCGTGGCCTCGATGACACCGGTCGCAACCAGCGTCTCGCACAGCGACTGGGCTGCCAGCAGGTTCTGCGCGGTCAATGCCCGCGCGCGTTCGCCTAGCGCGGGGTATTCGCTGGAGAGATAGGCCATGTCACGGTAGACGAAGCGGTACGCATCGATGGCCTCGAAGCGCAAATGCAATGCCAGCCACAGGTCGTCGATCGCCCGGACCGTGTTCGACGAGGCGTTGAGGGACTCGAGCCTGTCTTCGAAGCGCCTGAAAAGGCGATCGACGATGAGCTGCTTGGCTTTGAAGTGATAGTGCAGGTTGCCGGGGCTGATCTCGAGCTCCGCGGCGATGCGGTGTGTCGACACGGCCGCGAGTCCCTGTGCATTGAACAGCGCCAGGCTGGCCTGGAGGATGCGTTCTCGCGTGTTGGGGCTGGCCACGGGTGATGAGTCAGGGCTCGGTATCCGATGGGCCTCAGCGCTTGCGTCGGGCGGATTCGGCCCGCTCGAGGTGTTCGAGCACCTGCCGCATCTGTTCGCGCAGTTCCTGGATTTCCTGTGCGCTCGGCATGCCCAGGCGCTCGAGTGCGGTCGCGACACGCTGGTCGAACACGTCCTCGAACTTGCGGATGCCGAAGGTGTCGAGGGCCGGAGGCTTGCCCATGCCGAGCAAGCTTTCGATCACGTTGGTCTGGCGCTTGACGACGTCGTCGCGCACCGTGCCCAAGGCCTTCAGGCCTGCTCGCAGCAGGCCCTTGGCACCGGCCTGCTCGGCCGAGACAGGCGGTTCTTCAACGATGGCCTCGGGCGCCGCGATCTTCCTGGCCGCAGCCCGCTTGCGCGGGACGGCCTTCTTGACCGGCGCCTTCCTGGTGGCCGGGGCCGCCGGCTTCTTCTTCACGCTGACAGTTTCATCGCGGCGAGTCGCCATGCGTTGCTCCGGGTGGACGTTTCAGAAGATGCGCGGCTGCCCGCGATGGCGATCAGTCTGCCTTGGTCGCGACCGTGCGAACGGCGCGGCGGGTGGCCGTCTTGGCCTTCGGCTTGGCAGTCTTGACCACGGGGGCGGCCTCGGTCGTGCCGGCCACGCGGCTTTCGATCTGCTTCGCGCCAGCGGCGATCTTGTCAGCGATCTTCACCGACACGTCGGCGATCGGCTGGTTCACGCGGTTGAGCGTCTCCAGGACCGACGCGCCCAGGGGGGCTTCGACGCGTGCGACGACATTGGCGATCGACTCGATGCCGCTCGTGGCGCCGGTGGCGACACGGTCCATCAGGTTGACGACGCGGCTGGTGTCGATGTCGAGACGGTTGGCCAGGAAGCCCGTGACCTTCTCTTGCGCGCCGAGCAGGCGGGCCTTGATGTCATCGCTGACCATCGGCAGCTCGCGCTCGCCGAGGAATGCGCTGTAGCGCGAAGCGGCGCCGCCCAGCAGGCGGTGCGCGCCGGTGCGGTAGGCGCTGACGAGGGTCTTGCCGGCGTCGTTGTACTGGCCGAGGACGTGGATGGCAGCGGTGGAGATGGTTTGCGTGGACATGGTGTTTTCCTTGAAGTTGATGGATCGCGACATGGTTCCGACGCGATGGGGTCATCTTCTTCCGAAAGCCCTAGGCGTGAAAAACTAGAACGGTTCGATAGTTAGTCCAACTGCCCCAATTTCCCGCCACGGCGATGCTACGACGAGAGGCGCTCCGTACAAGCGCCCGCGCCATCGGGGTTACCCGCTATCGGGGCCTCCGGACATTGGGGATCATTTCCCAAGAGGGGACACCCATGAAACATCTCAGCGGCCTTGACGCGACCTTCCTGCACACCGAGACGCCCGAGACGCCGATGCATGTCGGCGGGCTTCACGTGCTGGAGCTTCCCGCCGGCTACAAGGGCGATTTCTACGAGGATGTGAAGGCGCACGTGCAAAGCCGCATGCACCTCTCCGAAGTCTTCACGCGCAAGCTCGCGCTGATGCCCTTCGAGCTGTCCAACCCGGTCTGGGTGGACGACGACGATGTCGATCTCGACTACCACGTGCGCCGCGTCACCCTGCCGCGTCCCGGCACCATGCGGCAGCTGGAGCAGTACGTGGCCCGTCTCCATTCGACGCTGCTGGACCGCAGCCGGCCGCTGTGGGAGTTCTTCGTGATCGACGGGCTGCAGGGCGGCGGCGTCGCGCTGTACTCGAAGCTGCACCATGCCGGCATCGACGGGCAAGCCGGTGCGGCTTTCGCGGAGGCGATCATGGACCTCACCCCCGAGCCCCGCGTGATCAAGGCGCCGCGACAGGTCGCGCGACGCAACCGCTACCAGCTCGGCGTGGCCGAGCTTGCGGGCGCGGCGCTCACCAATACGCTGCAGCAGTACGTCAAGCTGGTAAAGACCTTTCCCGACATGGCGCGCGCGGTGAAGAGCCTCGTGGTCCCGCAACCGAAGAACGGAGCCGGCAGCCTCTGGAAACTGCCGAAGAACCTCAACCTGCTCGGCCCGAAGACGCCGCTCAATGTCGCGATCACCAACCAGCGCGCCTATGCCGTGCGCTCGATTCCGCTGACCGAAGTCAAGCAGATCGGCAAGCGATTGGGTGCGAGTCTCAACGACGTGGTGCTGGGCCTGTGTGCGGGCGCCTTGCGGCACTACCTGTCGGACCACGGCAAGCTGCCCAGGAAGCCATTGACGGCCGCGATCCCCGTCACGCTGAGGGAACCGGGCGACACGACCTCGAACAACCAGGTCTCGATGACCGTCATGACCCTGGCGACCGACGTGGCCGATCCGATCGAGCGCATCAAGGCCATCGCCGAATCGTCGGCGGCGGCCAAGTCGTTGATGGGCAACATCAAGGCCGCCATACCGACCGACTTCCCATCCTTCGGCGCCCCGTGGCTGATGTCGGGCCTGGCATCGATGTACGGGCGCTCGGGCTTCGCCGACCGGCTTCCGCCCGTCGCCAACGTGGTGATCTCGAATGTGCCCGGCGCGCCGGTCGCACTCTATTTCGCCGGCGCGAAGCTTCGGACCTATTACCCCGTGTCGATACCGAGCCACGGCATGGCCCTCAACATGACGGTGCAGAGCTACAACGGCATGCTGGATTTCGGGTTGATCGCGTGCCGCCGCGCGGTGCCCGACGTCGGCGACATCGCCGACTACCTGGTCGAAGAACACCGCGCGCTGCTGGCGAAAGTCAAGGCGCTCGATGCACCGGCGCCAGCCGGCACGGCGCCTGCGCCGGCCGCCGCGGAGGCCGTACCCGCGCGACCGCGCAAGGCGCCGGCTCGCAAGGGCGTCAAACGTCGCACCGCCACAGCTTGAGTCACAGGCATGCTGTACCGTAAGGTGTCGACCGTTCGACACTTCACGGAGGCCCCTGCCCATGACTGCCACGCTTCAACTGATTGGCGCGCCGACCGACATCGGCGCCAGCACCCGGGGTGCCGGCATGGGCCCCGATGCGCTGCGAGTGGCCAACCTGGCGGGCACGCTGGCGCGACTGGGCTTCGAGATCGTCGACCGGGGCAATCTGGCCGGACCCGCTACCCCCTGGGAGACGCCCGCCGAAGGACTCCATCACCTCGACGAGGTGGTTGCATGGAACCGGCTGGTCTACGACGCGGTCGACCAGGCGCTCGGCGCGAACCACCTGCCCATGGTCCTGGGCGGCGACCATTGCATCGCCGTCGGCTCCATCAGCGCCATCGCGTGGCATGTGCGCCGGAGCGGGAAGAAGCTGCGCGTGCTGTGGCTCGATGCGCACTCCGACGTCAACACCGAGACCACCAGCCCCAGCGGCAACCTGCACGGCATGCCGGTGTCCTGCCTGCTGGGCCACGGGCCGGCGGCGCTGACCGGCTGGAGCGGCGAGCGCGCCGCCTTCGAGCATGACGCGATCCGTTTCATCGGCATCCGCAGCGTCGATGCGGACGAGAAGTCCGCCATTCGCTCGCTCGGGCTCAATGTGTTCGACATGCGCCATATCGACGAGCACGGCATGCGCACGACGATAACCGAGGCGCTACAGGACATCGACGAAGACACCCACCTCCACGTGAGCTTCGACCTCGACTGCCTCGACCCGGACTACGCGCCCGGCGTCGGCACCGGCGTGCGCGGCGGGCCGACGTGGCGCGAGATGCAGCTCTGCATGGAAATGATCGCCGACACCGGCCGGCTGGGGTCGCTGGACGTGGTCGAACTCAACCCGGCGCTGGACGTGCGCAATCGCACGGCGGAGGTGGCGGTCGAGCTGATCGAAAGCCTGTTCGGGAAGTCGACGCTGGTGCGCTGAGAGGGCCGCCGATCCGGTCCGCGACTCAGGCCGCCCGTTCGGTCTCGTCGGAGTGGCTCTCGGACACGTCCGCCCCGGGGTCCGAGATGGGGCGCAGCTTGTCGCTCCGGCAGTAGAAGGTCCAGCCTTCGAACGTCACGTCGTAGTACGTGCCCGGCAGGTAGGTCCAATCGGGTGCCTCGTACGGCGCCGACACCACCTCGACGATCCTGCCGACGGCCTTCTGGGTGAGCGGGCTCGCCAGGCAACTCGGCACCACGTAGCAGAGTGTTCCGATCTTGATCATCCCGACAGAATCGCACAAACCGCGCCTCAGGTCCAAAGGCATGCTTCCTACAAGGAAAGTCGTGCTTCAGGCAATTCCGCGCCGTGCACCATCGCCATATAGTGGTCTTTTCACCGAAAACGACGATGGCAGACGCAGCGAAGGACGGAACAGCCAAGCGGCCAGGACGGGCGAAGGGGCTTCGCATCCTGGTCGTCGAAGACGATCCGGACACGCTTTCGACCACCGTGGAAATGCTTCAACTTCTGGGCCATTGGGCCGCCGGTGTGCGAAGCGCCGAAATCGCCAAGGACCGCTTCCTCGAGGGCGCGTTCGACGTGCTGCTGACCGACATCGGCCTGCCGGCGCTGTCCGGGATGGATCTGGTGGAAAGCCTGCGCGCCCGTCACAAGCTCGAAGTCATCTTCGCGACCGGGCGGCCGCCGCCGGACGCGCCCGTTCCGGATTCGTTCTGGCTTCAGAAGCCCTTCAGCGTCGAACAGCTCGAGTCGGCGCTTGCCCGGGTGACGAGCCGGGCCGAAGCCTGACCCGGCCTTCTTCAGCCGCGCGTCGGAGAGACGGGTACGTCCCGCAGCGGGGTCTCGACAGGGGGCTGCTGCGGCAGGACAGGTCGCGCCTCCGCCGGCGTCTCCTCGGCCGCCTCGGGCAGGAAACGGTCGATCAACGCGAAGAAGCGGTCGTAGAAGCGTTCATCGGTCAACGTCTCGCTCGCCACCTTGACCAGCGCGTCGTCGCTCGACGAGAACGGCAGCGACAGCGAGCCGAGCGCCCCGACGCCCACGGATGCCGAGTTGTTGACCTTCTTGACGCCATAGCGATCCTGCAGCGCGCTGGCGAAGGCGATGGTGCTGCGCGGTCCGTTCCGGCCGTTGCCCTCCCGCGCGCAGACCACGCGGAATTCGACTTCCACATGCACCTCTGCAGCCGGCTGGAAGCTCTTGCGGCCGGTGACCAACTCCTGATTGCCGGCGGTGATCATGTAGCCCTGGCTCAGCAGCGCCCGGCGGGCCGCTTCGCAGGTTTGCGCCTCGGTGGCCGCATAGGTGCGCGTGTGGGTGGTGGTGGAGTCGAACACTTCCGGCTCGTAAGAGACACGGCGCGGCGCCGTGCTGCATCCTGCGACGAGCATCGAAAAGAGCAGCGCGGCGGCGGCTGCTGCTGCGAGGGAAATCGGAAAGCGCATGACGGACAGGGGAAGACGAGACTCGAATGCTAGCGGCAACTTGCCACCGGAAGGCTCCCCTTGGACATGCCGAGTGATCGCGCGTTCCCTTGGCCGCGAACTCAGCCGTCCAGCCGGATCACGCGATGCGCCCTGCCGCGCGTGGCGGCGATGCGGCGGGCATTGGGTTCATCGGTCTGCTCGACCCATGCCAGCGCGTCGGCACGGCCGCGACCGAACTGCTCGTGGCGCCGCACGAGGCGCTCCCACCGGAGCCCATCGTCCACGTCGACGTACCAGACCTCGTCCAGCAGCGCCGCCGCCCCGGCCCACGGGCCCTCGTCGAGCAGCAGGTAGTTGCCTTCGGTGATGACCAGTTGCGTCTGCGGCAGCACGGCGATCGCGCCCGCGATCGGTTCTTCGATCTCGCGCCGGAATTCGGGGGCATAGACGATGTCGTCGCCCTGCTCCCGCAGGCGCCGGAGCAGCGCGACGAAGCCTGCGCTGTCGAAGGTATCGGGCGCGCCCTTGCGGCCGGCACGGCCCAGTCGCTGCAGTTCCACATTGGCCAGATGGAACCCGTCCATCGGCACGACCTGCGCGCGCCCCGGAAACGCCTGCAGCAAGGCCAGCGCCAAGGTCGACTTGCCCGAACCGGGCGCGCCCACCAGCCCGAGCAGCTTGCGCCGCCCGTCGGCCAGCAGGGCATCGATGCGCGCCAGTTCCTCGGCGGGCACCTCGATCATCGGAAGATCATGGGTAGAGGCCGCGCTCCTGGCGAGCCATCAGGATGCGCTCGCAGGCCACCGCGTAGGTGGCAGTGCGCAGGCTGATCTTGTGCTGGTCGGCCTTGTCCCAGATGCCGTTGAGCGCGTTCATCATGATCCGGTCGAGACGCTCGTTGATCTCGTCCTCGTCCCAGAAGAAGGACGAGAAGTCCTGCACCCATTCGAAGTAGCTCACCGTCACGCCGCCGGCATTGCAGATCACGTCGGGCACCACCAGCACGCCGCGCTCGGCGAGGATGTCGTCGGCCGTGGGCACGGTGGGTCCGTTGGCGCCTTCGAGCACCAGCTTGGCCTTGGTCTTCTGGGCGCGCTCGGCGGTCACCTGGCCTTCCAGCGCCGCGGGGATGAGGATGTCGCAGGCCACGTCCCAGAAGGACTCGTTGTCGATCACGTCGCCGCCCTTGAAGGCGACTACCCCGTCGGTGCGGGAAACCGGCACCAGCGTTGCGAGGTCGAGGCCCTTGTCGTTGAAGATCGTGCCGGTGTGGTCCTGCACCGCGACGATCTTGGCGCCAGCTTCGGCGAAGAGCTCGGCCGCGACCGAACCGACGTTGCCGAAGCCCTGCACCGCGACCCGCGCACCGCGCAGGTCAAGGCCGAGGCGCCGTGCGGCTTCGCGTCCGGTGACGAACACGCCCCGGCCCGTGGCCTTCACCCGGCCGAGCGAGCCGCCGAGGTGCAGCGGCTTGCCGGTGACCACGCCGGTGGCGGTGCCGCCGACGTTCATCGAATAGGTGTCCATCATCCACGCCATGATCTGGGCGTTGGTGTTCACGTCGGGCGCTGGGATGTCGCTGTGCGGGCCGATGATGAGGCCGATCTCGCTGGTGTAGCGACGGGTGACCTTCTCCAGTTCTTTCAGCGAGAGCTTCTTGGGGTCCACGCGGATGCCGCCCTTGGCGCCGCCGTAGGGCAGGTTCACGGCGGCCGTCTTCACCGTCATCCAGGCCGACAGGGCCATAACTTCCTCCAGCGTCACGTCCGGGTGGAAGCGCACGCCGCCCTTGCCGGGGCCGCGCGACAGGTTGTGCTGCACCCGGAAGCCCTCGAAGTGGGCGATGGAGCCGTCGTCCATCTCGATCGGCACGTCGACGATCAGCGCGCGCTTGGGGCGCTTGAGCGTTTCGACCCAGCGGGCCAGGCCGCCGAGGTAGGGGATGACGCGATCGACTTGCGAGAGGTAGGTGCCCCAGGGGCTGTTGGCGGTCGGTTGGACGTAGGACAGTACGGAACTCATGGCGATCCCTTGTTGTTGAACGGATAGGCGCGACGATAGTCCTCCTGCGACCGCCGCGCCACGGCTATGCATGTTGCTTTGACGGTTATGCGCTTGCGGCAAGCAAGGCCGCATTGCCGCCCGCGGCGGTGGTGTTGATGGTGAGCACCTGCTCCGCGCAGAAGCGCAGCAGGTAGTGGGGGCCGCCCGCCTTGGGGCCGGTTCCGCTCAGGCCTTCGCCGCCGAAAGGCTGCACGCCGACCGCCGCGCCGATGATGTTGCGGTTGACATAGATGTTGCCGACATGGGCCCGCGCAGCCATGGCGTGGGCGCGGCTGTCGATGCGCGTCTGGATGCCGAGGGTGAGCCCGAAGCCGAGGGCGTTGATCCGGTCGATCACCGCCTGCGGTTCGCCCGACCAGCGCACGACGTGGAGCACGGGGCCGAAGATTTCGGTCTTCACGCTATCGATGGATGGCACTTCGAAGGCATGGGGCGGCACGAGGTTCGGCACATCCCGGGCCGGCTGCGAAGGGGCGACGAGCACCTTGGTTTCCGCGTTCAGGCGCTCCAGATGGCGCTGGATGCCGTCGAAGGCCTCGCGGTCGATCACCGGGCCGACGTCCGTCGACAGAAGCGCAGGATCGCCCGCGACGAGTTCCTTCGCGGCGCCGCGGATCATCTCGATCACGTCGTCCGCGATGCTTTCATGGATCAGCAACAGGCGCAGGGCCGAACAGCGCTGGCCGGCCGAGCGGAAGGCGCTCTGTACGACCGCGTCGACCACTTGTTCGGGCAGCGCGCTGGAGTCGACCACCATCGCATTGATGCCGCCGGTCTCGGCGATCAGCGGGACTATCGGACCGTCCTTGGCGGCCAGCGCCCGGTGGATGATCTTCGCGACCTGTGTCGAGCCGGTGAACACCACGCCCGCTACGCCGGGTGCCGCGACGAGTGCCGCGCCGACGGTTTCGCCCGGGCCGTGGAGCAGTTGCACGACGTCGGCGGGCACGCCAGCCGCATGCAACAGCTTGACCGCCTCGGAAGCGACCGCCGGCGTCTGCTCGGCCGGCTTGGCCAGTACGCTGTTGCCGGTCGCGAGCGCGGCTGCGACCTGGCCAAGGAAGATCGCCAGCGGGAAGTTCCAGGGGCTGATGCAGACCCAGGGGCCGCGCCCCGTCAGCCGGAGTTCGTTGCTCTCGCCGGTCGGCCCGGGCAGTGCGATCGGCTGCATCACGCGCTCCGCCTCGTCGGCGTAGTAGCGCAGGAAGTCGACAGCCTCCCGGACCTCGGCCACCGCGTCGCCCCACGTCTTGGCCGCTTCCTTGACCAGCAGCGCGCAGAAGCGCGGCAGGGCGGCTTCGAGTGCGTCGGCGGCGTGGCGCAGCACGGCAGCGCGCTGCGCGACAGGCTTCCGGGTCCACGACCGATTGGAGGCCGCGGCCGCCGCGACGGCCTCCGCCGCGCGATGCGCCTCGAACTCCGGGACGACAGGAACGCCGGTCGCAGCCAGTGCATCGAGCAATGGGGCGCGCATCGATTCGACGGTCAGGTCGACGCCCTGGCTGTTGCGCCGCGCCGGTGGTGGGCCGTAGAGCTCGTGCGGCAACGGCAGCGTTGCGTTTCGGTCCAGCCACAACGGGGACACCAGAAGCTCGTCCATGCCCACCGACTCGTCGCCGAGCTGGTTGACGAAAGACGAATTGGCACCGTTCTCCAGCAGCCGGCGCACGAGGTAGGCCAGCAGATCCTTGTGCTTGCCGACCGGCGCATAAACACGCACTGGCACGGCGCTGCCCTTCATCACTTCGCGATAGATGCCCTCCCCCATTCCATGCAGCCGCTGCAACTCGAAAGGGACATCGCCGGCCATCTGCAGGATCGCAGCGATGGTCCCGGCGTTGTGCGTGGCGAACTGCGGATAGACGGCGTCCGGCGCAGCGAGCAGCGCGCTTGCGCAGGCAAGGTAGCTCACGTCGGTGTGGTGCTTGTGCGTGAAAACGGGGTAATGGGGCAGGCCCAGCTCCTGGGCACGCTTGATTTCCGCGTCCCAGTAAGCGCCCTTTACCAGCCGGCACATCAGGCGCAGCTTGTACTTGCGCGCGATCGCCGTGACGTGCTCGACCAGTTCCAGCGCACGCGTCTGGTAGGCCTGCATCGCGAGTCCGAAACCGCGCCATTGCGGGCGCTCGGCAGCGACCTTCGCCGCGAGGGCCTCGAAGACTTCGAGCGACAGTTCGAGCCGGTCGACTTCCTCGGCGTCGATGGTGAGATTGAGCTTGGCGTCTGCCGCCAGCTGGCACAACAGCCACACGCGTGGAACGAGTTCGCCCATCACGCGCTCGCGCTGCGCGTCCTCGTAGCGGGGATGCAACGCGCTGAGCTTGATCGAGATACCGTCGTTGTGCTCCGGCGTGCCTTCGCGGTCCGCGCCCGAGGCGATGGATTGGATGGCGTTGACGTAGCTGTCGAGATAGTGGAGCGCGTCCGCGTCGGTGCGTGCGCCTTCGCCGAGCATGTCGTAGCTGAATCGCAGGGCAGCGTGCTTCCTGTGGGCAGAACGGGCCTCTCCCATGGCCTCGTCGATGGTCTGGCCCAGCACGAACTGGCGGCCCAGCAACTGCACGGCGCGTAGCGTCGCGGCCACGACGGTGCGGGCGCCGAGCCTCGCCATCAAGCCCGGCTCGGCGTCCCCCTGCCCCGTCTCGTCCGAGGGATGCGGGAGGAACTTCTTCGACAAGGCGATGGCCGAGGAAGACAGGCGCGACAGCGTCGAGTCGGCACTGCCATCGAAGTCGGCGCGGCCCAACTGGTCGGCGGTCAGGGCGATCGCAGTCTCGGCATCGGGCACGCGCAAAAGCGCCTCGGCCAGGCGCATCAGCGCCAGGCCTTCAGCGCTCGAAATCGGGTATTCGCGCAACAGGCTTTCCATGGCCCAGAACGGCGGCGGCTTGTCGCGCACGGCGCGTACCCATGGCGAGGCCTTGGGCACGACCAAAGCCCAGTCGAGTGTGCCTTTCAGGGAGGCGAGACGATGCGAAACGATGTCGCTTTCAGGTCGATAGGGCGTGGGAAGGCGCATGGCGGAGTCCGAGAGTGAATACGTCGATGCTCCGACTTCCTCTGACGAGTTATTCACCATAAATTTGCTGTCGACCGGATAATTCACTAGTCATGAACCAACCCCCTGCCGATCTGGACCGCATCGACATGAAAATCCTGAAGGTTCTTCAGGAAGACGGCCGTATATCGAATCTCAAGCTGGCGGAGACGGTGGCGCTCTCGCCCACCGCCGTGCTGGCACGCGTGCAGCGACTCACACGCGACGGCTTCATCCTGGGCTATGAAGCCCGTCTCGACCCGCACAAGCTCGGACGCGGCTTCACCGTGTTCGTCGAGGTGCTGCTCGATCGCACCACGCCCAACGTCTTCGACGCCTTCAAGGCCGCCGTGCAGGTGCGCGACGAGATCATGGAGTGCCACATGGTCGCGGGCGGCTTCGACTACCTGCTCAAGACCCGAATGGCCGACATGGCGGCCTATCGCGAGTTCGCGGGCACCGTGCTGTGGCAGCTACCGGGCGTGCGCGAAACGCGGACCTACGCGGTGATGGAAGAAGTGAAGAGCAGCGCCAGACTACCGCTCGGCATCTGAACGGTATCAGCGTGCTCCAAAGATGGCGGTGCCGATGCGAACCATAGTGCTGCCAGCCGAAATCGCCGCTTCGAGGTCTGCAGACATGCCCAACGACAGCGTGTCGAGTTCGATTCCCGACGCCCGGACCTGATCGAACACCTCCGCTGCGCGCAGGAACAGTTCGCGCTGCGCCGCGAAATCAGGTGCCGGCTCAGGGATCGCCATCAGCCCGCGGAGGCGCAAACGTGGCAAAGCTGCAACGGCGCGCGCGAGGGAAATCGCTTCTTCCGCTGTGACGCCGGATTTGTTAGCCCCGCCATCCACATTGACCTGCAGGCAGACCTGCAAGGGCGGCAAATGCAGCGGCCGCTGCTCTGAAAGCCGCTCGGCGATCTTCAGGCGATCGATGCTATGCACCCAGTCGAAATGCTCCGCCACGACCCGTGTCTTGTTGCTCTGCAGCGGGCCGATGCAGTGCCATTCGAGCTGGCTGCGCAGATCGGCCAGGGCTTCGATCTTGGCGACACCTTCCTGCACGTAGTTTTCGCCAAAGGCGGTCTGGCCGGCCGCATGCGCCTCGCGCACGGCCTCGGCCGGGAAAGTCTTCGATACCGCAAGCAAGTGCACGCTCGCCGGGTCGCGACCGGCAGCCGTGCACGCCGTCACGATCCGGGTCGCAACTTGCTGGAGGTTGTCGCCAATCATCGTCATAATCCCCAAAGCGTATCAAAACGTCACCGAGGAGCTTCGTGGACATCACCCAACTGCTGGCCTTCAGCGTCAAGAACAAGGCGTCCGACTTGCATCTGTCGTCCGGCCTGCCGCCCATGATTCGGGTGCACGGCGACGTGAGGCGCATCAACGTCGACGCGCTCGATCACAAGGCCGTCCACGCCATGGTGTACGACATCATGAGCGACACGCACCGCAAGCACTACGAAGAGTTCCTCGAAGTCGACTTCTCCTTCGAGATCGACGGCCTCGCCCGCTTCCGCGTGAACGCCTTCAACCAGTCTCGCGGCGCCGCGGCGGTGTTCCGGACCATTCCCTCGAAGATCCTGACCCTGGAGCAACTCAACGCGCCCAAGATTCTCGGCGACCTCGCGCTCAAGCCGCGTGGCCTGGTGCTTGTGACCGGCCCGACCGGCTCCGGCAAGTCGACCACGCTCGCCGCGATGATCAACTACCTGAACGAAACCGAGTACGGCCACATCCTCACCGTCGAAGACCCGATCGAGTTCGTGCATGAATCCAAGAAGTGCCTGATCAATCAGCGCGAAGTCGGGCCCATGACGCTCTCCTTCGCGAACGCGCTGCGCTCCGCCCTGCGCGAAGACCCGGACGCGATCCTGGTCGGCGAAATGCGCGACCTGGAGACCATCCGCCTCGCGATGACCGCGGCGGAAACGGGCCACCTGGTGTTCGGCACGCTGCACACCTCGTCGGCGGCGAAGACCATCGACCGGATCATCGACGTGTTCCCGGGCGAAGAAAAGGAAATGATCCGGGCGATGCTGTCGGAGTCCCTGCAGGCCGTGATTTCGCAGACACTGTGCAAGACCAAGGATGGTCAGGGGCGCGTGGCGGCGCACGAGATCATGCTGGGCACGCCCGCGATCCGGAATTTGATCCGCGAAGGCAAGGTGGCGCAGATGTATTCGTCGATCCAGACCGGCAGTGGCCAGGGCATGCAGACGCTGGACCAGAATCTGACCGACCTCGTGCGCCGCAGTGTCATTTCGGCAGCGGAAGCGCGCGGCAAGGCAAAGATCCCTGAGAATTTCCCGGGCTGAGCCTCGGCCAACGCATTCGGAGCACCACATGGAACGCGATCAAGCCAGCCAGTTCATCAACGACCTGCTGAAGCTCATGGTGAGCCGCAATGGCAGCGACTTGTTCATCACGGCCGAATTTCCGCCGGCGATCAAGGTCGACGGCAAGGTCACCAAGGTGTCGCAGCAGGCGCTCGGCGCACAGCACACGCTGGCGCTCACGCGTTCCATCATGAACGATCGCCAAACGGCCGAGTTCGAGCGCACCAAGGAGTGCAACTTCGCGATCTCGCCGACGGGCATCGGCCGCTTCCGCGTCAATGCCTTCGTGCAGCAGGGCAAGGTCGGCATGGTGCTGCGGACCATTCCCGCCAAGCTGCCGACCATCGACGGCCTCGGCATGCCGCAGGTGCTCAAGGACGTGGCGATGACCAAGCGCGGCCTGACCATCCTGGTCGGCGCGACGGGTTCGGGCAAGTCGACCACGCTCGCCGCGCTGATCGACTGGCGCAACGAGAACTCCTTCGGTCACATCGTGACGGTGGAAGACCCGGTTGAGTTCGTTCACCCGCACAAGAACTGCGTGGTGACCCAACGCGAAGTCGGCATCGACACCGACAGTTGGGAAGCCGCGCTCAAGAACACCCTGCGCCAGGCGCCGGACGTGATCCTGATGGGCGAAATTCGCGACCGCGAGACCATGGAACACGCGGTGGCCTTCGCGGAAACCGGCCACCTGTGCATGGCCACGCTGCACGCCAACAGCGCCAACCAGGCGCTGGACCGGATCATCAACTTTTTCCCCGAAGAACGCCGCGCACAGCTGCTGATGGACCTGTCGCTGAACCTGCGCGCGCTGGTCTCCCAACGACTGATTCCGACTGAAGATGGCCACGGGCGTATCGCCGCCGTCGAGATCCTGCTGAACACGCCTTTGATCTCCGACCTGATCTTCAAGGGCGAAGTCGGCGAGATCAAGGAGATCATGAAGAAGAGCCGCAACCTCGGCATGCAGACCTTCGACCAGGCGCTGTTCGACCTGTTCGAAGGCAACGCGATCAGCTTCGAGGACGCGATCCGCAATGCCGATTCGGCGAACGACCTGCGGCTGCAGATCAAGCTCAACAGCCAGCGCGCCCGCACGACGGACCTATCCGCAGGGACCGAGCACTTCGCGATTGTCTAGGCTCGCCCCCAGGCTTGCTCACTTCGTGTAGCCGCCCACCCCCTGCCGGGGGCAACACCGGCGGCCCGGCGGAGCCGGTTCCGCGGTGTTTCTGGAATGGGACCGACAGGCTCGCGCTAAGCTAGCGCCATGAGCAGCCTCAACCCCAAAACCTACGACTCCATCCCCTCGCAGAAGGTCGCCTTTCTCGGCCTGGGCGTGATGGGCTATCCCATGGCCGGCCATCTTGCGTTGGCGGGCCACAGCGTGACGGTCTACAACCGGACCGACGCCAAATCCAAGGCCTGGCAGGAAGAATTCAAGACACAGTCCAAGGGCGCCCTGACCCATTCGGCGACGCCGAGGGGTGCGGCCTCCAACGCCGACATCGTCTTCTGCTGCGTCGGCAATGACGACGACCTCCGTTCGGTCGTGCTCGGCGAGAACGGCGCCTTCGCAGGCATGGCCAAGGGTTCGGTGTTCGTCGACCACACGACCGCCTCGGCCGACGTGGCGCGGGAACTCGCCAAGGCAGCGCTCGACCGCGGCCTCCAGTTCATCGATGCGCCCGTCTCGGGCGGACAGGCCGGCGCCCAGAACGGCGCGCTGACGGTGATGTGCGGCGGCGATTCGGCCGCCTTCGATCGCGTCGAGCCCGTGATCGCCGCCTTCGCGCGCGCCTGCACCCTGCTGGGCGACAGCGGCGCAGGACAGCTCGCGAAGATGGTCAACCAGATCGCGATTGCGGGCCTCGTTCAGGGGCTGTCCGAGGCCATCGCGTTCGGCCAGCGCGCCGGGCTCGACATGAACGAAGTGCTGGGCGTCATCGGCAAGGGCGCCGCGCAGAGCTGGCAGATGGACAACCGCGGCAAGACCATGATCGAAGGCAAGTTCGACTTCGGCTTCGCGGTGGACTGGATGCGCAAGGACCTCGGCCTCGTGCTCGACGAAGCCAAGCGCAATGGCGCCCGGCTTCCGGTGACCGCGCTGGTCGATCAGTTCTATGCCGACGTCCAGCAGTCCGGCGGCAAGCGCTGGGACACTTCGAGCCTGATCACCAGGCTCAAGTAGCCAGCCAGCGGCCGACCTCAGCGAACCGGCGTAGTCGTCGCGCCGCCGCCGGGCGCCGACGGCAACGGTGGCAGCGGTTCCATCGGCGGCAGCGGCACGTTCGAGCGCGAAGCCGGTGCCGGGCTCGTCCCGCCCTGCGTCGCGCCTGACGCCGCCGGCTGCTGCTGTTGTTGTTGCTGCTGCTGACTCTGGATGTTCGCCAGCTCCTGCTCGCTGACGATCTCCACGACGCGCACCACCTTCTGCACGCCGGACACACCGCGCGCGACGTCGGTGGCGCGATCGGTTTCGCGACGGGTGGCGATGCCCATGATGTACACCACGCCGCGGTCGGTCACGATCTTGAACGAATTCGCAAAGATGTCCTTGGAGTCGAGCAGCGAGGCCTTGACCTTGCCGCTGATGAAGGTGTCGTTCGAACGATCCTGGAAGCTGCTGGGCGGCCCGACCACCAGCTCGTTGTAGACCGTGCGCACGTTGTCGACGCGGCGAATGACGTCCTCGGCCTTGCGGCGATCGGCCTCGGTGCCGACCGAGCCCGTCAGCAGCACCTGGCGATTGAAGCTCGTGATGCTGACGTACATGTTGTCGTTGGCGATCTCGCGGATACGCGCCCCGCCACGCAATTCGATGCCCTGGTCGTCCACCTGCGCGCCGGAGCTGCGGCGGTCGGTCGCCACCATGCCCACGCCGACGGCTGCGGCCCCTCCGACGACCAGCGGAACGCAGGCGGAAAGGCCAGCCACCAGAACGGCGCTTGCGGCCAATGCCATCGCGATGCGTTGAGTGGATCTCGTCGTCATAGGTAGGACCTTCCTGTTGATTGTTCGTATAAGGGGGACGTCAGGCGGACAGGAGCGACGAATCGCTGTCCTGGTCGCCGAGCAGTTGCGCATCGACGCCATCGCACAGGCAATGCAGCGCGAGCAGGTGGACTTCGTGGATGCGCGCCGCGCGCTCGTGCGGCACGCAGACCTGGACGTCGGTTTCGCGCAGCGCGCGGCCCACTGCCCCGCCCGTGCCGCTGCCCGGGCTGGCTGCGTTGCCGAGCAGCGCGACGACCGTCATGTCGCGCGCATGCGCTGCTTCGACGGCTGCGAGCACTGCCGCCGACTGGCCGCTCGCGCTCAGCACCAGCAGCACATCGCCGGCCTGGCCGAGGGCGCGCACTTGCCGTGCGAATCGATCGGCATCGAGGGCCTCCGGTGTGTCGGCCGCGGGATCGGTGGCATCGCCGGGCAAGGCGATCGCCGCGAGCTCAGGGCGATCACGCTCGAAGCGGCCGACAAACTGCGAAGCGAACTGCGCCGCCAGAAAGCCCGAGACGCCCGCGCCGCACGCGAGGATCTTGCCCCCGCTGGTGACGCACGCAAGCAGCGCCTGCATGGCCTGCGAAATCGGTTTGCCGAGGAGAGGACCCGCCTGGTATTTCAGGTCGGCGCTATCGATGAAGTGCTGCTGGATGCGTTGCTCAAGCATGGGGCGGGATGATAACTGCGCGATGGAGCGCGCCTCGTGAAACAAAACGTGTTGCGTTGTGGAGCCGCGATCGGCGCGTGGGTTCCCGAAAAGATTCAACCCGCATCGAAAGCGCCCTGGAGCCACTCGATGCGATCCTCGATCAGCACCACGTCGAAACGGCACGGAGGCATCGCCCGAAGCCGGCTGACGTAGTGCCGTGCCGCGAAGACGATGCGGCGTTGCTTCACCCCCGTGATGCTGCCACCGGCACCGCCATGCGTGCCGCTCGCGCGCTGCCGCACCTCGACGAACACCAGCGTGCCGTCGCGTGGATCGCGCATGATGAGGTCGATCTCGCCGCCGCCGCGTCCGGGGGTTCGATAATTGCGCGCGACCAGGCCCAGGCCCGCCGCCAGCAAGTGGTCGAGCGCGGCATCTTCCGCCGCGTCGCCTCGCTGCTTCGTCGTCATTGTCGCGACCTCCCTGTCGTCTTGTTCTGGAGAAAACCTTTGAACGCACTCGCTCCCGCTTCATTTGGCGCCGCCTTGCAGGCTGCGCGCGATGCCGCGGGCGCGCAGCATTATCCGCAGGCGACGCTTTACGTGGTCGCGACGCCGATCGGCAACCTGGCGGACATCACGCTGCGTGCGCTGCACGTCCTGCAGATCGTCGATGCGGTGGCCTGCGAGGACACCCGCCACACGCAAAGCCTGCTGCGCGCCTACGGCATCGAGCGGACTTCCGCCCAGCTTCTGGCACTGCACCAGCACAACGAGGCCGAAGCCGCGCAGTCGGTCATCGCAAGGCTCGCGAACGGTGAACGCATTGCCTACGTGAGCGATGCCGGCACGCCCGGCGTGAGCGACCCAGGCGCCCGTCTTGTCGCCGCGGTGCGCGAGGCTGGCTACCGCGTGCTCCCGTTGCCCGGGGCGAGCAGCGTGACCACGCTGGTCGGCGCGGCGGGGCTGGTTTCGGGGGGCGACGCTGGCAGCGCATTCGTCTTCGCCGGTTTCCTGCCGAGCAAGGCCGGGGAGCGCGATGCCGCCGTGCTCGAACTGGCCGATGAACCGCGCAGCGTGGTGCTGCTCGAAGCGCCGCACCGCATCGAGGCGCTGGCGCGCGCACTGGCGACGCTGGGGGAACGGCAGATCACCGTGGGCCGCGAACTCACCAAGCAATTCGAGGAGATCGCGACCATCACGGCAGCCGCCCTGCCCGACTGGTTCGCTGCGAGCCGCGATCGCACGCGCGGGGAATTCGCGCTGGTCCTCCATCCGAAGCCAGCGGCGGTCGACGATGGCGTCGAAGGCGAGCGCGTGCTGCGCCTGTTGCTGGAGGAGCTTCCGCTCAAGAGCGCTGTGCGCATCGCCGCGGAGATCAGCGGCGCGCCGCGCAACGCGCTCTACGACGCGGCACTGCGCATGCGCGAAGAGCCGAACGATTAGGCTCTCCGCGGCGCGCGTTCAGCCGTCGAGTTCGGCATACGCCCGGAAGATGCCGTCCTCGTTGAAAGCGATACGGCGCGGGCTCTGCAGATATTCGTGCACCCGCTGCCGGCGGCTGATGTTCGTCGCGAGCTTGGCGACGGCGGGCGTTTCCGCAAGTGCCCGCGCCGTCGCCTTGGGGAACGCATAGCGCAGACCCGACACGAGCTGAAACAGCGAGAGGTCGGCATAGGTCAGCACGTCGCTGACCAGGTGCACGTCGCCCGACTGATTGCGCTGAAGCACCGTCTCGAACCAGCCGAGGAACTTGGGGATGCGCTCTTCGCGAAACGATTTCGCCCGCTCCAGCGCCGCCTCGCGCTGGTCCTCGTAGAAAAGGCCGGTCGAGAGCGGATGGTGCGTGTCGTGCGCCTCGGCCACTGCGTCGGCGATGGTGAGCTGCAACTGGTGCGTCCACAACCCGTCGGCCTCGCCGATGCCCGCCAAGCCGAGTCGCGGGCCGAGGTACAGCAGGATCGCCGCCGTCTGCCCGACGACGATGTCGCCATCGACCAGAAAGGGCGGCGCGAACGAAGGGCGCGGATTGTCAGCATCGCCGAGCCGTCGCCCCAGCGCGGCCTCACCGCCGCCTTGGGAGGGTGGCGCGCGCGCCACATCGACATAGGCCGCGCCAGCAGCCTCGAGCGCCAGACGAACGAATTCGCCGCGGCCCTGGATCGTGGGCCAGTAGTGGAGTTGATAAGTCACGGCCTACTGCCCGACCACGGACCAGCCCGCCTGCTGGTTGGTCTTGTCGTTCTCGTATTCCCAGCGCGTGCCGCAAGCGTCGCAGCGATAGCTGGTGAGTGTGACGGTGTGGCTGCCGCCGTCCGCATCGCTGCGCTCGGCCTTGCGGCTGGACGACTGCACCAGCTCGGCATGCCCCGGTGCACGGCGCCAGTTGCGCTGGATGCCTGCGCAGGAGGCGCAGAGCGTCATCTTCTTCAGTTCGGCTCTTCGGTTTTCTTCGTTTGCCATGTGGCCTCCGCTCACTGTCGTTTCGTCAAATCAGCGGGCATGTTAACGACGTGATGACGCGGACAATGCCAGCGCAAGCCTCGCGCCCACCTCGGCGTTGTGCTTCACGAGCGCGATGTTGGTGGCCAGGCTGCGACCGCCGGTCAGCGCCTTGATGCGCGCCAGGAGGAAAGGTGTCACCGCCTTGCCAGTGATGCCTTGCGCCATAGCCTCGTCGAGTGCCTGATCGGTCAACGCGTCGATCTCCTCGCGCGGCATCGCCGCGGCTTCCGGCACCGGCGTGCTCAGCACGACGCCGCCTGCCAGGCCGAGGTCCCACTTCGTACGTATGAATCGCGCCTGCGCTGCCGCGTCGTCGAGCCTGTAGTCGGCGCGGAAGCCGCTGTCGCGCGTGTAGAAGGCCGCGAAGTTGTCCTGCTCGCAACTGAGCACCGGCACGCCGTGCGTTTCCAGGTATTCGAGCGTGAGCCCGATGTCGAGGATGGACTTCGCACCCGCGCACACCACGGCCACCGAGGTCCGCGCCAGCTCCTGCAGGTCGGCGGAGATGTCGAAGCTTTCCGATGCGCCGCGGTGCACACCGCCGATGCCGCCGGTGACGAAGACTTCGATGCCGGCCAGCGCCGCGCAAATCATCGTGCCGGCCACCGTGGTCGCGCCAAGACCGCCGCCGGCGAGCACGGCAGGCAGGTCGCGGCGGCTGACCTTGTGGGCCTCTTTCGAGCGACCGAGCAGTTCCAGCTCGTCGTCGGACAGCCCGATGCGGATACGCCCGCCGATCACCGCGATCGTCGCCGGCTCGGCGCCCATGTCGCGGATCAGCGCTTCCACCTCACGCGCCGTCCGGACGTTTTCCGGGTACGGCATGCCGTGGGCAATGATGGTCGATTCGAGTGCGACGATCGGCCAGCCGGCCGCCTGCGCCGCAGCCACGGGCGCGCTGAAGGCCAGCCAGGAGCGGGCAAGGTCAGAAGTCATGGGCGGGCATCTACCTCCAAAGACCAATGCGCAATGACACCGATGGCCACTGCGCCGATTCGCAATCGGGAGGGGTCCGAGGCGCCCCTCGGGAGGACGCCAACGGCGGGGTATACGAGCATACTGCGCGCACCGCCATCTCCTCCCACCCACTCCCAAAAGGAAGCTTGACCATGCCCAGCATCACGACCAAAGACGGCACCGAGATCTACTACAAGGACTGGGGCACAGGCCAGCCCATCGTCTTCTCGCACGGCTGGCCCCTGTCGGGGGACGACTGGGACAACCAGATGCTGTTTTTCCTGTCGCAGGGCTACCGCGTGATCGCGCACGACCGTCGCGGCCATGGCCGATCGACGCAGACGTGGACCGGCAACGAAATGGACACCTACGCCGACGACCTCGCCGCCCTCACCGCCGCGCTGGACCTGAAGGATGCGGTCCACATCGGCCACTCCACCGGCGGCGGCGAAGTGGCCCGCTACATCGGGCGCCACGGCACGAAGCGCGTCGCCAAGGCCGTGCTGATCGGCGCCGTGCCGCCGATCATGCTGAAGACCGAGGCCAACCCGGGCGGCCTGCCGATCGACGTGTTCGACGGCATCCGGGCCGGCGTCGCCGGCAACCGCGCAGAGTTCTACCGCGACATCACCCTGCCCTTCTACGGCTACAACCGCGACGGCGCGAAGATCTCCGAAGGCATCCGCCATAACTGGTGGCGGCAGGGGATGATGGGCGGCATCAAGGCGCACTACGACTGCGTCAAGGCCTTCTCGGAAACCGACTTCACCGAAGACCTGAAGAAGATCGACGTGCCCACCTTCGTCATGCACGGCGACGACGACCAGATCGTGCCCATCGCCGATTCGGCGCTGCTGTCGGCCAAGCTGGTGAAGGGTGCGCAGCTCAAGGTGTACCCGGGGCTGCCGCACGGCATGTGCTCCACGCACCCGGACGTGATCAACCCGGATCTGCTGGCCTTCATCAAGGGCTGAGCGCTCGTCGCCATCCAAAAAGCGCCGGTGAAGCCATGACGAGCACCAACACCACCATCTCGACGCCCGACGGAAGTTGGGCTGCCTACGTCGCCCGCCCGAAGGACGGCGCCAAGCTTGCGCCGGCCATCGTGGTCTGCCAGGAGATCTTCGGCATCAACGGCGACATGCGGCAGAGCTGCGACGAACTGGCCGAGCAGGGATTCATCGCGCTGTGCCCCGATCTGTTCTGGCGCCTGGAGCCGGGCGTCGAACTGTCGCACCTGACCGATTGGCCCAAGGCCCTGTCGCTCTACCAGGCCTTCGACCTCGATGCCGGCGTGCGCGACGTCGCGGCCACTCTCGCGGCCGCGCGCACGTTGCCCGGCGCCTCGGGCAAGGTCGGCGTCATGGGCTATTGCCTGGGCGGATTGCTGACCTACCTGAGCGCGGCGCGCGGCAAAGTCGATGCGGCCGTGGCGTACTACGGTGGCCGGACGGATGAGTTCCTCGGCGAGGCCGACAAGGTCACCTCGCCGCTGATGATGCACCTGGGCGAGGAGGACGAATTCATCTCCAAGCCCGCGCAGGAGGCGATCGTCGCGGCACTCGCGGGCAAGCCGAACGTCGAGGTCTACCGCTACCCGGGCTGCATGCATGCCTTCGCGCGGCACGGCGGCACCCACTACGACGCCGCGGCGGCGGCACTGGCCAACGGCCGCACCTTCGACTTCCTGCGATCCAGGCTCGGCGGCTGACCCGCCGAAGGAGACGACCATGAGCAAGCTTTCATCGACCGGCTTGCTCCTGGTCGACCCGTACAACGACTTTCTGTCGGAGGGCGGCAAGCTGCAAGGCCGCGCCAAGGCCGTGATCGACCAGACGGGCACGATCGCGAACATGCGCCAGGTGGTCACGGCTTGCAGGAAGGCGGGCATCCGCGTGTTCTATGTGCCGCACAACCGGGCGAAGCCTTCGGACTTCAGCGGGTGGGCGCACCCGACGCCCTATCAGTTGGGCGGGCATCGCATCCAGCTGTTTGCCGAAGGCACCTGGGGGGCGGAGTGGCATCCGGATTTTCAGCCGGAGGCCGAGGACGTGATGATCAAGGAGCACCGCGGGTCGAGCGGGTTTGCGAATACGGACCTGGATATCCAGTTGCGGCAGCATGGGGTCAGCAAGGTGGTGCTGATCGGGTTGCTGGCGAATACATGCATCGAGACGACGGGGAAGTTTGCGGTGGAGCTGGGGTACCACGTGACGCTGGTGCGGGATGCGACTGCGGCGTTTTCGGTGGAGGCGATGAAGGTGGCGCATGAGATCAATGGGCCGACTTATGCGCATGCGATTGTGACGACGGGGGAGTTGGTTGCTTCGCTGAGTGGTGGTGAAGGCGGGTGACGCGGCCGAGGGTTGGGCACGCGGTGCTGCGGCTCGGTTCTGTCAATCCTGGGCAAGGAATGCACGCGCAGCCGGCCCTGTGAGAAGCACGAGGTCGACGCCCTGCTTTATTAATTGCGCCTGCACGTCGACAGTCCGTATCGTGTGCCTGATCGCTGCGGCCAGCTTGTCGACGATTGCGCCGGGCGTGCCCGGCGGTGCGTAGATGCCGTCGACCCTGGAACCGCTGCTCTTCAACCACTCGATGCGAGCCTGGAGGTCATGTGCAGATACTGACGAGTTCGCCGCCAAGCCCTCTGGTAATGGGCTGAACAGCGCCACGGGCACGAAGTCGCCGCGCGGGCCGTCCGGGAGTTCGTTGTACAGATGCCGCGCGACCCACATCGTCGTGGTGCTGGTCATCAGCAGCGTGTAGCCGTCTGGCGCCGCCCGCGCCGCCACTGTGAGGCCCAGTGTGCCGCCAACGTGTGGGCCGCTGTCGAAGACGAGAGGCTGCCGGAATTCGGCGCTGAGCTTGGCGGCGACTGCCTGCGCGATGCTTTCGATGGCGCCGCCGCGCAAGTAGCCGACGACCATGTGGATCGGGCGGGCGGGGTAAGCCGAAGCGGCGGATTCGGCCACCGAGGCGACTCGCTGCAACGACGATTTGGCGGCGAGGGTGAGATGTCTGAACGGGCGGTGCACGGTGTCTCCCTAATGTTGTTGAAATAGAGACGAAGAAGTGCCCGGTGCCGAGGTACGTCAGCGAGTTCGGATGTCGTGGTGCATACCGTGGACCTCCTTGTATCTCGATTCGATTTGTACCATACAAGCGGGTGCATAACGGATGCATAGCAACGAGATTCGTTGCATGCGATCCAATCAAGACCCCGCTCTGCTAAGAGCATTTGCAGCCGAACTGAAAGCCCGGCGTGCCGCGTTAGACATTAGCCAAGAAGCCCTTGCCTATGCATCAGAGGTGAATCGAACGTTTGTGGCGAAACTGGAACTTGCAACAACCAGTCCTTCGCTGACCAGCATCTTTCGGCTCGCCAACGGCTTGCAGATCGCACCTTGGGAGCTTGTGTTGTCGCTTCAGGAGCGATACGAGAAAGAACTGATGTCTTTCTAGACGACTGCGAAAACAAAAGGCCGGACGCCTTGGAGAGCGTCCGTCTTGCGTTTCCCGCTAGGAATCGAAAATCAGGCTGCAGGGCGCATGGGCCGCGATTCCAGACTTTGCGCGACTGGAGATACCTACCAAAGTAGCCGCAATAAAACCACCTGTAACTTTGGCGCAACGGTGACTAGGCTGTCACCTTTCGCCGGTTGGGAGCAGAAAATGTGCCCAACTTGGCATCGACCGATGGCTGTTTGCGCGTCAGGTATGTATCAACGCCTTCAAGATGCAGAGAGGAACGTTTCCGTTCAGACCAGGTGTTCACAGTCTGCTGAGCTTGTCGAACCTGCTCGGCGAGATTGGTGCGGGGCTTGGTGGTCATTTTTTCGCCTGTTCTCCATCTAGGTCCAACTCTAGACTAATCCCGAGAGCCTTAGCAAGGCGCGGCACCTCTTCGGCCACGATCGCATCCTCGATGTCACGATAAGTGTTGCGAAACCTCAGGAACCGCGGCTTGCCGCTGTTTAGCCTCCAAGCAACCGCGCGACCTTCAGCGTCCTTTCTGAGGTCGGCCGAATCGAAAATCTCCTGGTACTGCCTCGGGGCGACGCCTTCGAAGGGCTCGAAGTTGACAAGTTCTGATGATGGAACGGTTGGATCGACGCTTATCGCGTCGGGGTGAAGGAGCTTTGCCTTGCTCTTGGGATATGGCTCAACATATACGACACGCTTCACGCCGCTCGCGACGATATGCCTCGCGCACATGTGGCAGGGAAACGTAGTGCAGAAGAGCGTCGCCCCCTTAACGGAGACACCTAGACGAGCTGCGGACATCAGGGCGGCCATCTCCGCATGCACACTCCGACCAAACTCAAGCAGGTTCATTACGCTTGTGCCCTTGAGCACCGATTTTTTCGAGCCTGTGATCAGGTCTTGAACGAGCTTTCCGGTTTTCTCGCTTGACGGCCCGGCCGAAAGAAGGCCGTGGTCCTTGAATCGTTCTATCAACTCGCCGAGGACCTGGACCCGTTGGTCGGCGCTCGCATCAACGCCTCTTTGGAAATCGCGAGCATCCCCCTTGTCGCCTGGCCAGTAGAGATCTCCACCAGACTTCGGTACATCGTTGCATCCAACAACCACGAGATCGCCGTCAGGCCTAAAGATGGCAGCTCCAACCTGGCGATTCAGATCTGCAGACCTCAGCGCCGCTGATCGAGCGTGGTACATCCCATGCTCGTCACGGCTGGGCGTGTGGAAGACGTTGCCGAACAATAGCTCAATGAATCTGGACACCTGTGCCGCAACCGCTGACTTGCTTCGGCCATCAACGAAAAGATCAGCGAGCGGAAACGCATCCTTCACATCTTGCCCCAGCTTGGTGTTTTCCTCCAGCTCGTCTCGCTCGACGATCCCTTCTGCCTTGACGCGAGCACCCTTTGAGGCTCCGTATAGAGACTTGCTGATCCGCTCAGCCATCGCACCGACGCGCACATCCCGAGGTGAGTACACCGAGATCAAGAAGAAGCCCTTGCCATACACCTGCCGCAAGGTCTGCACTTCGTGCGGATGCTTGAGAGAACGAAGGATGTAGGAATTTTTCTCCGAGTGCCCGCCAAAAACCTCCTCTCTGATGCGGCGAATCTCTGCGACGGCCAAAAGCGCGACAGCATCACCTCGCCCGCTTTCTTCACGGAGGCGGGTTCCTTCGTTCATGAGATTCGTGATCCGCTCGTCTTCTGCATCCTTACTGTGATCCGACCTGAAGAACTGCTGGATCTGATCGCTTAGTCGAACGACGTGACTGCGATAGTGAGCGATCTTCAGTTCCTTGGTTAGCGCATCGACTACCGGATCAAGATCGACTCCGACCGGTCCCACCAAGCCGAACACGAGCTCAGGATGTGCGCGTGGAACCAAAGCACTTTCCGCATCAAATGGGGACTGCACCGTGTCATCGCTTGGCTTCGTGAACTTGGCGCGTTTGGTTCTTGGGGGCGGTACTTGCCTAGACGTTGTCGCCATCTAGACTTCTTCCTGCAGCGTAGCGTCAAAAATTTGGTTCAAGGCCGATTCCTCGCCTCCAGATAGGGCAACGCGAGTCTCACGACTTGACTCTGAGAGGCAACTAGGGGTTTTCACCGCGTTCCGCCAACTATTCCTCACAACCCCTTCCCGGAGGGCAAGCAGGCCTGATCTCATGAGCTAAGAATCGCCCTCGACCAAGAGGACATGCATGGACAAGCTACCCCTTCCCACGGACAACATCTACAAGTTCTATGCCTTTTTCGGACTGTTGCTCTTCATCTTCGGTGCAGGAGCTACTGTGGCTCTGCAGCGCGGCACGAACGATTCGGTTTACAAGCTATACGTCGAGCTTGACTCCGTCCGAGCGCCGAGCACGGCCCCTAGTGCCGCGATGGATCAGAAGAGCGAGAAATCGATACGCGAAGCGCTGTTGGAACGGCTGATCGAGGTAGCCAGGGAGGACAAGAAAATCCTCTCGATGTACCTGTCGGTCCTGATCGCCTTTTCAGTTCTGCTTACCGTTGCGGGCTTCTACAAATGGCATACGCAAATCCAACCAATCCAGGACGAAATGATGCGTCTGCAGCTTCAGAAGCTTCGCCAAGAGGTGGGGCCGCTGCTGCCGAAAGTTGAGGAACGAGCGGTCGGCTCAGAGGCTACCAGGTAGTCTCGAGCGGTCTTTCGGAAATGGGCTTCGCCGGCCGCTGCTCGATGAACGTCGCGATCACCTTGCGGGCACCCTTCGCTTCCCCGGGATAGCACCCGGTGAGCAAGAGGCAGGCCAACGAAAAGGCGACGCTTTGGGGCCGCCAGCTTGCTACTCATACGTAGTGAGAAGGTCGGGTGTTCGATTCATCTCTCCGGCACCAATATAGATAAAGCCTCGTTGCTATCAAACGTATAGCAACGAGGCCTTTTTCTTGGCCGATGTAACGGCAGATGTAAGGCGATTTTTTCGAAGGACCCTTCGACGAAACGCCCACGACCAACGTGGATTGCCCGCCTCGATCGCCATGTCGCTTTGCCCCAACAAACGGGCTATCGTGACAGAACGCGGGGCCACAAGACTTCCCTCCCACCTTTGGACCTCTCTGTCGTCGCTGAGCCCCGTTCACGATGACCCGTGAGCGCTATGCGCACAAGCTCGGCCTCCTGTCTCCTCGCGAGCGCCGCGTCCAAGGCTGCTGGCGCAGCACCAGAAAACTACCCAACTCATGGGGAATATTGCCGAGACCTGAACTCCACATTGCAGATGCCGGGTAATCGCTCCGACCCGCCCGATAGAATCTGTAACGGAAAACAACCATAACCAAAATGGCCGCAGGACGGACGACCTGCTTGGCCTAGTCCGGCAACGGTGGAGCAATCATTCAGTGACTGAGCGAGACCGCCACACACACGGGTGACAGGAGTGCGCGCGCGTGAATGAAGCGAACCTCGCTGTTCCCCGGCCTCTGAGCCAGTTCCTGCGAATGGCAGTCGTAGCCGGCGTCGAGAGCGCCGTTCGAATTCACATCGACCGCGGCGATGACCTCAATGCGCGCGACGGGAACGGCATGACGCCTCTCATGCTGTCTGCAGCCCGCAACAAGCCCGCCATCTGCAGATTGCTCCTTGATGCTGGTGCCGATCACTGCCTCGTTGACCCCTCAGGCAAGACGGCTCAAGCGATCGCCATCGCTGCCGGAGCGCATGAAGTCGCCGCTGTTTTACTAGCAGCCGAATTCTTTCCCCCTGTTTTTGAGCGTCCCGCCGCCGACCTCGAACTAAAAAGCACCGCCCCTGGCCACAGCCCCCTCGACGACACCCAGCCAGGCTCTGAAGCACACGAACCGCCCTCGTCGCCCGAACCTTCGTTCGTCGAAGCACCCGCACCGAAAGCCGCAAGGGAGGTCATCGCCCTGGACGAACTGGTCGAGTTTGAACTATCGGGGTGGGAGGCAGAAGAGTACAACCCTCCGCCCGAAGCGAACCCGTTGATTGAGGAGACTGCAGGCGCGATCCAAGTTGCCATTTCGGCCCATGAGCCTATCGACTCTTCGGCGGAATGGGAGGAAATCGATGCGTATTTGCCGGAGCAATCAACGCCACTCGCCCGTGCGGACGATGACGAGGGGCGCGCACGATTGCGTCTGCTTTTGCTCCGAGCGATTCGTGAAGGGAGTGTCCCACGTCTGAACGTAGAAGAACTCTCGACTGACGATGACCGCTCCGCCAACCCCGAAGCCGAAGCACTACTGAGCAGAGTCATCAACGATCTTGGGGCAGAACTTGATGAGCGTTTTGAATACTCCTGCGCCGGCGAAAGCTTTGAGGTGTTCGTTAACCCCGATGAGGCGCCCGGCGAAGAAGACACCCTCGATGAGGCGCTTGCCGCAGTCGACAGCGCGATATCTCCTCGCAACGAGCCGCTGCGCATATATCAGCGAGAGTTTCAGCGCCTGCGGCTTATCTCCGCTCAAGAAGAAGTCGCCATCGGCCAAGCCATGGAGAACGCCATGGAGGCCGCCCTGGACGCATTGGCGGCATGGCCAACCGGCGTTGCATGGACGTTGGCGGTCGGTGCCGAAGTAGTCGCAGGCATCCATCCCCTGGCCAGGATTGCAATCACTGGCGCTGAAGGCCATACCGATCCGACCTCCGCAGACGCTTCCGATACCGAAGCCCCAGCAATCGAAGGGGAGGAAGACACACCGGATGACGAGGACGAATCGCAAGCAAAGACTCCGGCACTTGGCGCGTCGGCGTTCAAAGACACACTGGAGCAGTTGGGGGCGCTCACTATCAGTGCCGATCCGCAAGGGTCCGCCTGGATTGGAGTCCGCGACCTGCTTGCCGCCCTCCGGCTAAATCGAAGCTTCTTGGTAGAACTTTGCGATGTAGAGGGCGCTGCGACTTCCGCAGCCGGCGTCCGATACACAACGGCGATGCAGTCCTATCAACGGACGCGCGATCGCATGGCGGCCGCAAACTTGAAGCTGGTCTTCCACATCGCGAAAAAATACCAATACAGCGGCGAGCCGCTAGGCGACCTCACCCAAGAAGGGAATCTAGGTCTTCTCAAGGCGATCGAACGCTTCGATTGGCGGCGCGGCTTCAAGTTCTCCACCTACGCGACTTGGTGGATACGGCAGCAAATTGGCCGCTATGTCGCCGACAAATGCAGGACGATCCGCATCCCGGTTCATATCTACGAAAAGTCCCAACGCCTGCAACGCGAATCCCAGGCATTCGAATCTGTCCACGGACGCCCTCCGGAAATCGACGAAATTGCGGCACGCACGGAGATACCCGCGGCCAAAGTGCCGGCGCTTCGGCGTCTGGCGGTTGCCCCATTGTCTATCCATGAGCTGCCCATCGAAGAGCTCGTCGTACACGACGACCGCGAGATCTTTGCTACACGGGACCCTGAAGAGATCGTTTTCACGACCGAGATCCGGCGAGAAATCGACAACCTTCTATCGACATTGACGGCAAAGGAACAACGAGTTATCCGCCTGCGCTTCGGCCTTGGCGTCCAGGATTCGTTGACGCTGGACGAAATCGGTAAGCGGTACGAAGTCACACGGGAGCGGATTAGGCAGATTGAGGCGAAGGCACTCAAGACCCTCAAACAACCCAGCAGGATGAGCGCCTTCATGCGCACGGCGCTGGGTGTCCAGACCGCTCCAGCGGAGCTCGCACCGTCAAGCAAGGAAGGCGACGGCGCCAGCATGGACGCCATCGAGTCACACAATGAATCCGAGTCGCGTCAACACACGGCACCCTCCAGACCTCCTCCGGGACAACCGTCAAAACTCGATCGACTGTTGGCCGACGCGACAGAGCTTGGCATCCCTATCGACGATGATCGCGCAGGCCCGTCCGGGCATATCTGGGTGAACTTCGTCACCGAGCCAGACAACCACCACCGCCAGCTCGCCCGCAAGCTGGTCGACTTCGGTTTCGAGTTCTGGCCGGGCAAAGGCTATTGGAAATGATCCCGAGAACCCGAAAAGCACCTCCGCGCGCCATGGCAATGCTCGAATCCTTGAGAGGACTGGGCTATTCAACGGCTGCAGCACTTGCCGACATCGTCGACAACAGCATCTCCGCCGATGCCGACGAGGTGCGGATCGACTTCAAATGGGATGAAGCTGAGAGCCGCGTCTCCATCCTCGACAATGGGCGCGGCATGGGCGATGCCGAGCTAGAAGGGGCCATGCGACTGGGCGACAAGAACCCCTTGAGCGAGCGCGACACACACGACCTGGGCCGCTTTGGCATGGGATTGAAGACGGCTTCCTTCTCACAGTGTCGCAGACTGACCGTCGCTAGCGTCAAGGACGAGATCCAAAGTTGCCTGCGATGGGACCTCGACGAACTGGCGGCTAATCCCGACAACGAGTGGCTGCTCTTTGAGGGCCCCGCCGACGGCTCGCAACGATACCTCGCCAGCTTGGACGGCAAGAAGACGGGGACGCTCGTGCTCTGGGAGAAGCTCGATCGCATCGTCACCGCCGGCTACACCGCCGACAACTTCAACGACCTCATCGACAACGTCGAATCACACTTGGCGATGGTGTTTCACCGCCTGCTGCAAGGTCCTCGCGCGCGCCTCAGGTTGCTGCTCAACGGTCGCTCCGTCGCGCCTTGGGACCCCTTCATGTCTGGCCATCCCTCCAAGCCTTGGACATCACCCGTCGCCAACCAAAAGACCGGCTACGGGATCGTGTCCGTGCAGTGCCACGTCCTGCCGCACCGCGACAAGCTGAGCAAGGACGAATTCGAGGAGAACGCTGGACCGGCCGGATGGACGGCTCAGCAAGGTTTCTATGTCTACCGCAACGAGCGCCTCTTGGTAGCCGGCGGATGGCTTGGCCTAGGCAATTCGCGAGCGTGGAACCGGGAAGAAGCCCATCGCTTGGCCCGCATTCGCTTGGACATACCCAACACGGCCGATGCCGACTGGAAGATCGACGTCCGCAAATCGACTGCGCGTCCACCCGTGTCACTGCGGCCCTGGCTCACCTCGTTGGCTGACAACACGCGCGATCGCGCCCGGCGCGTGTTCGCCTTCCGAGGGTCGCCCGCCCCAACAGCAGGCAATCAACCCATCGAGCAGGCTTGGCGGGTGGAGAGACTCAAGTCCGGCTTGCGGTACCGGATCGACCAGTCACACCCGTCAGTGGCCGCGGTCATGGAGCGCGCAGGCGAGCTGCAGCCGCTAGCACAGGCAATGCTTCGCGTGATCGAAGAGACGGTTCCAGTCCAACGCATCTGGCTGGACACCGCCGAGAACAAGGAAACGCCGCGAACCGGCTTTGAGGGCGAGCCTAACGCAGCGGTGATCGAGGTCGCGAGCGTGCTGTTCAACGATCTGATCGAACGCAAGGGCCTGAGCGTCGAGGACGCTCGCAAATCGATGCTCAGGACCGAACCATTCCAGAAATACCCAACGCTGGTCGCCAAACTGGAGAAGAAGCAATGACCGCAGCAGAAGAGGCAGCCGCGCAAGCGGAACTGCTTGAGAACGTCATCGCCACCGCGCAGCGGCTGGTGAAGGCCGAGAAGGACAAGTCCAAGATCACCCCGGCCTTCATCGCCGAGAAGGTCCACCTGGCGGCGACGACGTTCGCGGGCGACTCGCCACACGCCGTGGATCAGGGCAAGGCGGTCATCACGTTGATCCAGCGCTTTAGCCACTGGATCGGCAAAGCGACCACGCTCAAGGACAACGCGGGCCACTTCGATTGGCTCACCGCGGCGCGCAAACGCGATTGGCACTACTGGCGGCGCTACCGGGACTACCTGGAATCCAAGCTCTCCGACACGGTCGTCGAGGGGCTCGACGAGGCGACCGACGACATCCTCGGCCTGCTGGAAGACCCGCGGCGAGCTGACGACTGGGATCGTCGGGGACTTGTCGTCGGCCATGTGCAGTCCGGCAAGACCAGCAACTACTCAGGGCTCATCTGCAAGGCAGCCGACGCGGGCTACAAGATCATCATCGTGCTCGCAGGCATGCACAACAACCTGCGCTCGCAGACCCAGATGCGGCTTGAGGAGAGCTTCCTGGGCTACGAGACGACCATCGACCGCGATCCGGGCATGCCCATAGGCGTGGCCGAGTTCGGCGAAGACCTGAAGACCAACTCCGCGACCACGCGCGCGGAAAACGGCGATTTCAACAAGGCGATCGCCAAGCACTTTCACGGCATTTCGCCCGAAGAGCGGCCGTGGCTATTCGTCGTCAAGAAGCAAAAGACCGTCCTCACCGCCCTGCTGCATTGGATTCAAACGCGCGTGGCCGACAGCACCGACGCGAGCGATGGCCGCAAGCTCGTGACGAAGTTGCCTCTGCTGATGATTGACGACGAGGCCGACAACGCCTCCGTCGATACGGGCGAGCAGATGTTCAACGACGACGGAACGCCGGACGAGGAGCATCAGCCCAAGACCATCAACAGCCTCATTCGCCAAGTGCTGCACGCCTTCACGCGCAAGGCCTATGTCGGCTACACGGCGACACCCTTCGCCAACATCTTCATCCATCACAAGGGCGCGACGGCCAAGGAAGGCCCGGACCTCTTCCCTCGATCTTTCATCATCAATCTGGCCGCCCCGTCCAACTATGTGGGCCCCGCTCGCATGTTCGGCAAGATGACCAAGGAGGGGCGTAGGGGCGCGCTTCCCCTCTCCCGGGACATCACGGATCAGTACGATCCGGAGTCGGACTCGGGCTGGATGCCGCCCAAGCACAAGAAAACCCACGTCCCGACCCACAACGGCCAAGAGACCATCCCTCCTTCACTGCGAGAGGCAATCTGCGCCTTCGTTCTCGCTTGCGCGGTTCGAGAGCTGCGCGGCCAGGGCGATCAGCACAGTTCCATGCTGGTCCACGTCACCCGCTACGTCGATGTGCAGAACCATGTGCGCGAGCAGGTCGAAGAAGCCGTGCGCCGCATGCGTCAGAAGATCACCCGTGGCATCGACGCAGAAGAGCTACTGGATCAGTTGCGCAACCTTTGGGACGAGAACTTCTTACCCATTCGGGACCAGGTCGCGGAGCTCTCCCCGGCCGAGGAGCGTCCGCCAGCGATGCCGAGTTGGGACGACATCCTCGCCATCCTTCCCGATGTGCTGGACGACATCGAGGTCCGTTCGATCAACGGCACGGCCAAGGACGCTCTCGACTATGCAACGCCCGGCGCGGCCCTCAAGGTAATCGCGGTCGGCGGCGACAAGCTCGCTCGGGGCCTGACGCTGGAGGGCTTGTGCGCGAGCTACTTCGTGCGCACCACGAAGATGTATGACACGCTCATGCAAATGGGCCGTTGGTTTGGCTACCGACCCGGCTACCTGGATCTGTGCCGCCTTTACACATCTCCCGACCTGGTCAAATGGTTCGGCCATATCGCCGACGCTTCGGAAGAGCTGCGGGAGGAATTCGACTTCATGGCCGAAGCCAAGCTGACGCCAGAGCAATACGGCCTCAAGGTCATGTCGCATGAGGTGCTCACCGTCACCTCCCCCTTGAAGATGCGCAATGCGCAGACCCTCTCGCTGACCTACAGCGGCACTCGCCCACAAACCATCCTCTTCCATCGAGACCCGATCATCCAGCAGCAGAATCTCGACGCGACCGACGCCCTGATCGGGTCGCTCGGCACCACCTGGGAAGAGTCGCCGAAGTATGGCCGCGATGGTGATCCGGACTCCTGGCCAAGTGCTCGCCTCTGGAAAGACATGGACGCGTCCAAGGTGCTCACGTTCCTAGGTGCGTATGCGACCCATCCGAATGCCACCAGCGCCAAGGCCGCCGTACTGTCGGAGTTCATCACCAAGATGGTCGACACCGGGCAATTGACGAAGTGGAGCATCGCCCTGCTCGGCGGCGGCAATGGCGAAGGGGACGAACACGCTTTCCCTGGCGGCGATCTCTCGAAAAGCTATTCGATCCGTAAGACCGAGGACCCCACCGAGCCCGAGAAGATCGATCCGAAGAATTTCGCCATCGGCGTGCTCACCGACCCCAAGGATGAAGGCATCGACCTCGGCGACGGCGCTTGGCGCGAGGCCTTGGCCCTGACTCGCGCAGCCTGGAAGCCTGATCCGGCGCGCGGTCGGGTCACGCCGCCGAACTTCCCCAGCGGCAAGGGCATCCGCGAAGCCCGTGGAAAGCTGGGCGGCGACGCGGACTGCGGGTTGCTGCTTCTCTATCCGCTCACGCCCTACTTCTACAAGGACAAGACGCCGGAGAGGCTCATCGTCCCTGGATGGAGCAAGCCCATCATGGCCTTCGCCATCGCGTTCCCCGCCAGCGACAACCCGATCAGCGTGGAATACGAAGTCAACCTCCTCTACTGGATGCAGGAATATGGCCCGTCCGAGTGAAGAGTTCCTGCTGGCTTGGTCGTCGCTGTCCGGCAATGACCCAATGCCGGGGTGGCAAGCGATCGCCCTGCCGCCGGCCGGCCCCGTCGAAGTGCAGGCGGGCCGGCGGTCGCCGGACAACGCCGAGGCCATCCTGCTCGGGTTCCCGTCCGCTCGGTTGGCCCCGGCAGAAAAGCTACCCGAAGGCCAGGGCTTCACAGTCGAGCGCGCGGACCCGGAGGGCATGGGCCAGCTTTGCCTCGCGCTGACGCACCGGGCCGCCGGCAGCGCCGAGCTCTTCGCGGCCATGGCCTGCGATGTGGTCGGCGCGCTGGACGAGGCCGCGTCTTCCGGCGCGGGAGAAGCCAAGCTGCTGCGCGTCTTTATCGGGCGAGTCGGCGCGTGGCAGGAGTTCATGCGCAAGGGCTCGCAGACGCTGAGCCCCGAAGCCGAGGTCGGCTTGGTGGGCGAGCTCAAGCTGCTGCGGGCGATCGTCGACGCGGGCGTTCCGCTGGCCGTCGCCATCGAGTCCTGGGTGGGACCGCTTGACGGCGTCCAGGATTTCGAACTCGGGACCGGCGCACTGGAGGTCAAGGCCACGCTGTCCGCCGCAGGATTCCCAGCCAGGATCGGCTCGCTCGAACAGCTTGACGATTCGACGCGCCAGCCGCTGTTCCTCGCCGGCGTGCGCTTGCGCCAAGCCGAATCGGGGCAGAGCTTGCCGGAACTGGTGGCGGCGATGCGGGACGCCTCCAAGGGCGACGCGGAGGCCACCCGGCTACTGAGCGAGCGGCTGATCGCGGCAGGCTACTTCGACGCCCAAGCGGACCGCTATGTTCGGCGCTTCACCCTCGCCGACACTCGAGTCATCGAAGTGAAGGACGGATTCCCCAGGCTCACTCATGGCAGCGTTCCGCTGGGAATCACACAGGCTACCTACGAGGTCGATCTGGAAAAGACAGCAGGCGACAGCATCGCCGCGGCCGATGTATTGAGAAGATTGGGAGCAATATGAGTTCAACTCTGCCGGACTTCCTGCGCGAGACGCAGGCCGCCGTCCGATCGCAAATGCGCGACGGCGCGTTGTATGAAGAACTGGTGTTCGCCGGCATCGTGATGGAGCACATGTCGGAGATCGGCATGACCTTCGAACCCGTCGAGTGCCATTTCGAAGGCAAGATGGGCAATGCCAACCTGCGGCTGAGCGGCTACTCTATCTCCGACGATAGCGACCAACTCGACTTGTTCGTCAGCCTATATGCCGGCGTCAACGAGCCGACGCCCATCCCGGACTCCGAAACCAAGACGGCTGTCGAGCAGTGCTTGCGCTTCTTGACGCTTTGCGCCGAGGGCAAGATGGCGCCAAAGCTCGACCCATCCAGCGACGTGCGCTCGCTGGCCGAGACGCTGCAGGCCATCTACAACGAGCTTGAACAGGTTCGCGTCTACGTCATCACGGACCGCGTGGCCAAGTCCAAGAGCTTCAAGACGCGCGATATCGGCGGTAAGGCCGTGCGCCTGGAGGTGATGGATATCGAGCGGCTGCACCGGCATTGGTCCGAAGGCAAACCGCGCGACGAGCTGGTTGTCGATTTCAACGAGGTCTCCGGCTCGCCGCTGCCTTGCGTGTTCGTGCCCGGCGAAAACGACGACTACGACTACGCGATGACGGCCATGCCTGGCGAGGCGCTGCGACTGCTCTATGAGAAGTTCGGAGCGCGCCTTCTGGAAGCCAACGTGCGCTCGTTCCTGAGCGTCAAAGGCAAAGGCGTGAACGCCGGTATTCAGTCTACGCTGCGGACGGCCCCCGAGCGATTCATGGCCTACAACAACGGCATCGTGATCGTCGCCGATGAGATGCGCTTGGGCAAGGCGGCGGACGGCGCTGCGGGCATCACTTGGCTCAAGGGCTTGCAGATCGTCAACGGCGGCCAGACCACGGCCTCGCTCTACTTCACCAAGAAGAAATACTCCGAGACGGACCTTAGCAGGGTGAGAGTCCCTGCAAAGATCATCGTCATGAAGGCGCAGGACTCCACCAAGGAGGAGGCCCTGGTGTCCGACATCTCGCGCTTCGCCAACAGCCAGAATGCCGTCCGCCAATCCGACCTCTCGGCGAACAAGCCCTTCCACGTCGAGATCGAGAAGCTTTCACGCTCGATCTACTGCCCAGATGGGGTGGGCCAATGGTTCTATGAACGCGCCGCAGGCAGCTACAACACCCTGCTGGCTCGCGAAGGAAACACGCCCGCAAAGCTCAAAGCGTTGAAGGAAGCAATCCCCCCTGCGAGGCGCATCACGAAGACTGATCTAGCCAAATACCTGACCGCATGGGACCGCAAGCCCGACATCGTCAGCCTCGGCTCCCAGAAAAACTTTGACCGTTTCATGGCCGCACTCGCACCAACAGACGGCCAAGAGGCGCCACTACCCACGGTACCGGAGTTCAAGGCCATGATCGCAAAAGCCAAGATCTACCGCGAGGCGCAGAAACTGTTGCGGCCCATGTTCCAGGCCTTTCAAGCTAACGTAACCGCCTACACGGTTTCCTTGCTGGCCGAGAAGCTCGGGGATCGCATCGACCTCGATCGAATCTGGACCAAGCAGGCCGTTTCACCGGAGTTGCTGACCCAGATAGGCACATGGGCGAGAGAAGTTAACGACGTTCTGCATTCCTCGTCCGGCGGGAGAATGGTGTCTGAATGGGCCAAGCGGCCCGAGTGCAAGGAGGCGGTCACGAACGCGAGCTATTCGGCCCCTGCATCCAACATTCCGGAAGTGCTGCGACTCTGAACGGCTGCGGAGCGTCAATTGATCGACGTCGTCTCTCCCCAAACTCGAAGCCGGATGATGTCCGGCATCCGGGGCAAGAACACCAAACCAGAGGTGGTGGTGCGCCGCGCTTTGTTCGCTGCCGGCTATCGATTCCGGCTACATCGCCGCGACTTGCCGGGAGCGCCGGACGTGGTTCTGCCGAGCCGCAAGATCGCGATATTCGCGCATGGTTGCTTCTGGCATATGCACGAGGGCTGCAAAAACGCGAAGCTTCCATCTACTCGCCCGGAATTTTGGCGCAACAAGCTTGCAGGCAACGTCGAGCGCGATCGAAAGGCTATCGAAGCCCTCCGCTCCGACGGTTGGCGGGTACTAGTGGTTTGGGAATGCGCGACGCGCCAGCCTGCCGCGTCGGCAACTATGCCGAAGTCACTTTCCCAATGGATCGAGAGCGGCGACGCAATCGGCTATATCAGCGGCGCGCAGCCTGCATGAAGTCAAGGACGACCTCCGCGATCTGGCGGGCCAAAAGCGGCGGCACAGCATTGCCGACTTGGTGATATTGCTGCGTCCGCGTGCCCTCGAAGAAATAGCTGTCGGGGAATGTTTGCAGCCGCGCGGCCTCCCTAACCGTAAGGCTGCGGCATTGCGACGAGTCAGGATGGATGAAGTAATGGCCATCCTTGCAGATATGAGACACGACTGTCGACGAGGGCTTGTCAGCAAGCTGGACCCGGAAGCGATCGACGAACGGAATGTCCTCGTCCTGCATGTTTTCGTGATCAGGCAGCAGCTTGGGAGGGAATAGCCCAAGCTTGGGCGAATACCCCTGCAGCCGCGCGAAGCATGCGGCAAACATGTAGCGATGCAAATCCGACGCCATATGCTGACGCGTCTCGTGCTGCAAGACGCCGCCCAGCTTTGGGTCGTGCAGCCATCTACGAAGAGACGCGGGCACGGTATCACAAAGGGTCACGGGCGCGGGAGCGAAGTGCGAGCCGTGCGACGTATGCGCATCCGCCTCCTTCCAAGCGACCTTCATTTCCGCCTCGATATCCGGCCGGATGGGCGCCCGCCAATAACTCAGGGATTCAGGCGCAGATTTAAGCACCGAACGCCACACGCGATGCGAGTCGTCCCTCTGCGAGAGGCGGCTGCGCAGCGCAGGCAACCCGCTCAAAGCAGCCTGAACGCTCACCATCTTCGTGGCAGCTTTGAGCTTGAACTTGCCGCTCCCCCATATCGACGCCGGCATCGTCTTCACCATGTCCGAACGCACGCCAAACAGGATCACTCGATGCCTGCACTGAGGCACTCCGAACTTCTCCGATTCGATCAGGTAGTCCAGCGGCCTGGGCTCATCGCCATCGACGACCAGCGAGCGTACGAGGTAGGTCGATCCGTTTC
The DNA here is from genome assembly GCF_056400665.1 of Variovorax sp. P5_A3. Lineage (NCBI taxonomy): Bacteria > Pseudomonadati > Pseudomonadota > Betaproteobacteria > Burkholderiales > Comamonadaceae > Variovorax > Variovorax sp. P5_A3. The sequence goes on from NZ_JBFUKW010000009.1 coordinate 134,436, forward strand.
CAGGATTTCTGAGGTCGGCCAAGATGCGGTCAAAGATCGGCGAACCTCCGTGCTTCGAATTGAGCATGCCCTTGACGTTCTCCATGATGAACACGGAAGGGCTGAATGACCTGATGATCCGAAGATATTCCGTGTAGAGGAAATGCCGCTTGTCGCTCTCGAATGCCTTCTCGTTGTTGGGCCGCAGGCGCGATCGTCCAGCCAACGAATAAGCTTGGCACGGCGGGCCACCGATGAGCACCCATTCGCTTGCGCGACCGATAGCCTCGCGAATCCAGCCGTCGATCGTCTTATGCGGCGTTATTCCCAGTTCTGCGCAACGCGCCTCAGATAGCGCCTTCTCACCTTCCGCCTTAACCAAGGGGTGCGCGAAGAGTTGCTCGCGCTGGATCTTGCCCTTGACGTAGTCGTAGTAGCAATCAGGAACCTTACCGTCTGGAAACGCCCTGAACAGTGCCCGGAGTGCCAGGGTCTTGTGGGCGGTTTCGTCCTTCTCTATGGACACCTTCACTTCGAACGCCTTGTGGCCGTCTGTATGGGTAGCGGAAGAGAAGCCCTCGCCGAGCCCGCCTGGGCCAGCGAAGAGATCAATCACAGGTATTGGGCTCGGACGAGTCATCGATTTCGTTGCTTTCTGCAGGCGCCGAGCACACCCGCCAGCGCGCCACCAGGTTAACCGAAATCGGGACCACGACGCGGAACGCGGGAGTCTACTTGGTCAACAAGCAGACGAGGCCGTACATGAGCGCAGCATTGACGCGCCGAGGAAACACCGAAACTCGCCGCGGGGTGCGACGGCGCAGCTCGGCACAACCGCCACCTGCAGCGGCTCGCGGCCCTGCCGCGGGGTTCTCTGAAAGACGCGTCCGGCCCCTATGCCTTGGCGGCCCTCTTGTCTCGGTGTGTTAGTAACAACTCTTCAATTCTTTGGCGCGACGACTATCAACTTATGCAGAGCGCAGGTGAACCGACTCACGTCTCATTTGACCAACAGGGTGAAACAAGGCGCGCGCATGGCCGCGGAGCTTCGTAAGCTTTGGGGCCGGCAGAATGCAGGCCTGCGCGGAACAGAAGAGGAACGATGACCCAAATATTTAGCCCCGATAAACTTAACCGTTTGCACGGCTCCTACTGGAGCTCGGTATCAAGCATAGCCTTAACAACACGCTTCTTGGGTCTTCGTTATGCAAGGTGAGCCATCAATAGTTATTGACCTGGAAGATATATCTCTGCAAGAGATGTCTCAGAAAGAGCTTGCCTTCAGAATTGAAGGTCGTGAAGGGGTACTCCTCCGAATCCCTCTGCCTTCCATCAACCGAAGCAATGAACACATCGACATAGTAAACGACTACCTTGATGCCTCTTACGCGATTGAATTAATTTCCCAAGATTGTCCAAATAGCAGCCTCGAAAAGAAATGGGAAAACAAATACTTCCCATGTTACCTTCTGACAATACAAAACCCGCAAGCAGAACCCCTATCCACCGCCATACTTGATCTCATTTGGGCATTTCAGTATCCGGAAAATGAAACCTCAGAGGCAAATCATATAAATATCAGAGAAAAAGTAATCGAATACGAGGAATCCATAACCACGAAGCAGTTAAGATTTCCCGAAATTATCGATGATTATTTTGCCAATTTGATCAATGGTGCATACTATCAACTAGAACCCGAAGAGGTTGCAGCTCTTATTAAATCCCATCCGGAGCGGGCCTACGGATTCTGGGTTTCGGCCTACTACAACAATAGAACACCCAAAGTCTACATGTCCACGGATTCCTGGATTGTTCCTCGCGAAATAGCAGTAGAGAGCATTTTGGAGGAGTTTGAATACGGCAACGACCTCTCCCTATTAAATGCAGAACTTTTGCTCAGCAACGGAAGAATTCTTGCGATATCCGAAGGAATCGCGCTAGAAATACCTATCGCGGCCGTTCTCAGGACGCTGTCGTGCGCGGAAGAGGTATATTATTCAACCGACGGCTACACGCTTAAATACGAATGGAGTAGCCGAGTCTTTTGGCAGGAGTTGCGAAAGAATAGCGATCAGCCGATGCCTCCTAGGGCAAATCGCAGGGAGGAATCGAAGCTTACTTGTTATGTTTCCGAGTATTCCGACTTTGTGGTTCTGGAAGCCGGCGGTGCACGAAGTGTTATTTTTGATGTCTGCGCATTGAAGAAACAAGAGATTCTTGAAATCGCCGCTTCATCCCAGTATCTTGTCGAGTCGATACAAGACGAAATTCAATCACCGCCCGATATTTCATTACCCTGGTCGAAATTGAATGACGAAATTTTTGAGCAGCTCTGCTACGACATCATTTACCAAAACTCAAGATTTGATCGCCATACCATCAGAAAAATGGGAAAATCAAGATCCCGTGATGGCGGACGAGATATCGTGGTCTCCACCAAACCGCGGCCGGGCGAGAGGAGCACGAAGTACATTTTTCAATGCAAGTTCTACAATTCAAATGGATCAGCAAATACTTCGAATGTAACCTCGATCTCTGACGTCATAGATCAATATGGTGCAGATGGGTATGGACTCATGTGTAGCTGCTACATCGACTCGACTCTCTATGACAAACTGGATGGAATAGGCAAAAATAGATCAATCGCCATTGAGACTTGGTCGAAATTTGAAATTGAACGATACATTGCTCGCAGACCTACATTGAGAGCAAGATTCTTCTCGTAGTCAAGCGCCACACTTTTTCAAAGTGGGCCGGCATTCGCGCGTCTATCAATTCCGCCCGTCTCCAAAATAATTTCCTACTGCGTTTTTCTCTTCAGTGGCAGGAGCAGCCTCCGAAGCCTCTGACTCACTGAAATTTGCTCATCGAGTCGTATGAAAATCGACCCGGAATAAGGCATCCGGAGCTGGGTTCAAATTGCCCCCCGATAAGCCTCGTCCGGGGTATCATATTTATACGCCTCCATAACATTGTTGACTTTCAGGATGCTCTCGGGCTCTGTGGATCCACGGCCGTTGGTTAAGATTGAACAGTTGCGGAGAAGTCGTGCCCGCTTGTGAAGCGATCCCGCGCAAATGCCGGCCCACCAAGCAGCATTCGCCCTATCGACGAGAGAAGTCACTTCCATGGCAAAGGTATAGATTTCTTGGCGGGCAATTCGGCCTTCGGGGTTGGACCGATGCTTGGCGTCCCACATACAAATGATTTGCTCGTCAAGCGAATTTGGCGCCGTGAGCCGTAAGCTCACGTCTGGAGCCATCGTAGCATCATGGCCCGGCATTTTTGCTTCCACGCCCGGCCGAATTACCACGGTCTTGCCATTCACATTCGCCGACAAATAAGAATAAAAGTCGGGATGCCCCGGCGCTAGGGGCCAAATTAATCTCGCCGATCCATTTTCAGAAATCTTTGGGCTATGAATCCTCCATAAGGAAGACGCATTGGCATCGACAATTTCACAAGCAAGCGAAAAGAATGACGCAAATTCAAATAGATAATCGGAACAATCCCGTTTGCACATATTCCTTAGCGAATGCATCGCCTTGCCCCAAGAATGTAGGTTTACATCTTGACGCCGGTCATTGAGCATTTTGCTGATCTTATTAAAGCTCATCGTAAAGACCCCCGGGAAATTCAGGAAATCGCCGACCAACGATTTTCGCTTGGGCATCGATGGCAATTCGAGCGATCTCCGTCAAGAGATCAGATTGGATTCGCCCCTTGGCATCTCGCGTGATGCTCCAATCCTCTGCGACAATACCTGCAGCAGAAAAGTCAAACTCTTCTCCCAAGCGCGCTGGCCCAGCGTCCCTAACTCCGCGACTTCCCCTCAACGTAAATATACCTCCCTCGTGTATAGCATCTCGGCCAGACACCCGTGCGCTTAGACTATCGAATTTATTATTTCCTTCGTTTGCCCAAAATGCTGGAGCCATCAACTCTTGATTGATTTCGTCAATAAGTTCGCGAAATAACCGCCACCACCTCTCAATTCCCTTGATTTTTACAGGCAAAAATATTTTATTCAGCAAATCATCTAAGCTCACTCCAACATGCCTTCGAAGAAGCCAAATTGTCGTCGCAATCGGAAACTCGCGCCATGAAATGATCGCATTCGCCCCTCCTGCCGACAATTGAACCAGATTATTTGATTTCAATCTCGCAATCTTTTTGAGAGAATCACGGTCCGCGCTGGAAAACGTCATCCACAAGGCGTCAAGATTTCCGGATCCTTCAGGCAACTCAAGATGTGACTCCTCTAGCGTCACTTGGCATTGAAAATTGTTGATAGGCCTGACCTCAGAAGCAATACCCAAACGCTTGAATTGCAGCTCCCTCCCAGACGCTCGCTTTTCTAGAATGAAGAAGCGGTCTTTTTGTGTGGGAATTTCCTTTAAGGCGTGCCGGATGAATTTAAATGATCCAAGCCGCGATTCTGGCCCCAGGTCTACTAACCAGCTGTTCAATTTGCGCCTTTTCAACCTTTAGTTACAGGCAATCTTAGTCGACTTATGGGTCAACGCAGGCAGAGGCAGCTAGGTCGGCAAGATGCCGGGCGCAGCGCCAGCGCGATCCCCACGCAACGGCCGTTCTCGAAGGCGGCCAGCACGGCGTGGGCGCGGGACACCATGTACGCGAGGCGCTTCGTCCTCGGAAACGCAGCGACCCTCCCGACGCGCGCCTAAATCGCGTTCAGCTCGAAGCTATCCAAACTATCAAAGCATGCGGCCGCCGCCGGTACGCCAGGCCTTCCTAGGACAGATGCACTGCGGCCACTAGGCGTGCTTCGTCTAACCATCGCGGCGCGGCATTGCCGTCCAGAACGGCGGGCTTACGCTCTAATTCAGGCGCGAGTACTTTCCCGATCGATTTTCGCTCGCTCGTCTCAACGAGAATTATCTCAGCAATGAAAACAGCAAGAACTTCGGCCAGATAGTCCGTTGTCTCTTGGAGCAAGTCGATCATTTGATCGATAAGCGAAATCATGCTACCGACGGGCACGGTGCATGTGCTTTTGATCCACTGCTGCGCAACATTCTCGGATGCGGTCATAGAACGTATTGCCGTTTTGATTTTCGAGGTAAATCACATCCTCAACCCATTCGTCACTCGCGGTCGTGATCTCCCTCCACTCCTTGAACGTCGGCGCATGGAATCCGAGTTCGTTGCGCAGTGGTGCTAGCCACTTAGCGTCTACGACCAGTTGATTGAGTGACTTGCGTCTTGCCGATCCAGATTTCATAAGCGGGAGGACGCTTTCATTAAGAGTCCTAGCAATTTCCTTCGAATCCAGCGCGAGCTTTATTTCCTATATTTTTGAGGAGGCCATTCGAAATAGAAGGCCGCTTGGCCAAGTTCTGGACCCCGCCGGGCATCACGGCCGCCCTGATGCTTAGGCAGGGCAAAGCCGACCAGCTTTTGAAGGCACATGAGTTCATTGAACATGTGCCCCAAGCTGTAGTACGCGAAGCGCTGCTCCTCAGTAAGTCGTCTCACTGCCAGTACAGGAGTACAGGAACACGAACTTCGAAGATCTCGACAGACCGATGCCTCACGAAGCGCCCCGCGAAGGGAACAGTACTTGATTCACACTCATGTGGACAAGCCATGGCGGCTAAACCAGTCCAGTTTACGAACTGCAACTGGAAGCTGCTCGTATACATCCGTGTGCTCGACCTTAATCGTCAGTGTTCCAAGTGAAGGGCGGACCTTGTCGCGCGCCAATTCAAAAAGGGCTCGGGACGCACTGCTACCCTCATCAAGGTCCACCAAAAACAGTTCTCCCCCGGCGGCACGCTTCTTCCTGAGATTTCTTCGACGAAGTTCGTCCAGATAGCCTTAGGCGGAAGCTCCGGCATGGCGTTGATTAGTGGCTTTTCCGGCTCCATGGCGCCTTCAATGACGACGCCCTTAACAATGAGTGGGCCGACACCGTTGTTCTGAATCTTGACGTAAATCCGATTCTCATAGTCACCCACCGCCAACGCGCCGCGGAGGTCGGCAGTAACGTCGCGTTCAACCAGCCCGGTAGCAACCGCGTAGCGAAACACCTGAGAGCAAATCTGCACGATGCGGTGGGTACTTTCGTGAATGCCACGGGCCTCCATCCGGCGGGCTACCTTGTCCAAGACGTCTTTGGCCTTGATCGTCGCGATGGGCATCCGGCCGATGAAAGGAAACACATCTTTTTCCAGCCAATTGATGACCTTCGCTCGTGTGACTTCGGCGCGCTTGTTCGAGGTCTTGACCAACCAGTCGCGCGCAACCACCTCAAAAGTGTGCGTCGCTGCCTCTGGTTTTGCGACGCGTTCGTCACGCTTCGCCGCGCCGGGATCGATGTCATCGGCCAACAACTCACGGTGCCCGCGCGCCTTCGCAAGCGACACCGCCGGATAGACGCCCAACGCAAGTGTTTTGCGCTTGCCGTTGTAGCTGTAGTCCATTCGCCAGTAGCGCGCCCCGGACGGCTTAACCAGCAAGCACATCGCCCCGCCGTCGGTGTACTTGTCGCCAGCCGTCTTGCCCGTGGGCTTCACCTGCCGAACGAATGTGTCTGTCAATGCCATCGCGACCCCTCTAACGGTATCTGTTTTTCGGTACCCCCGCAGGTACCGTCGAAAGTAACGGTATTTCCGCGAGATGTGATGCTAAGTTGCGAGGCAACGCGAGACAACAAAAAACCCGCTATGCCTTGCAGCATGCGGGTTTCGGCGTATTTGTGAGACCTATTGAGCAGAAGTCTTGGTCCCGCCGCCAGGAATCGAACCTGGATCTCAGCCTTCGGAGGGCCGAATTCTATCCGTTGAAATACAGCGAGATGGGTGTCCCCTGACCGTGTCAGGAGCCCACCATTATCGCCTATCAGCCAGCACTCGCCAAAGCCCGCTCAAACCCCAGCCCTGAAAGATAGACCCGGAACGTCCGCCGCCCCGTCGACACCAGGTCGAAGGCCTCGGGGTCCAGCAGCCAGTCCTGGATCAGCCCGCTGATCAGCGCGTGCAGCCCCTGCGCCGCCGCCGCCGCGGGAATCGGCAGCCGGGTGCGGGCGCGGCGGGCACCGGCGAGCAGGGCTTTCTCGAAATCGATCACGCAGGCGTTGCGCGCTTCCAGGTGCCGCTGATGCACGGATTGCATATCGTGCGTGTATTCGACCTTGTGCGTGGCCACATCGAACACGCGCCGCAGCTGGGGGTCGGTGGTCATCTGCTTCAGGGCCTCGACCATCATGCGTTCGACGTCTTCGACGGGGTCGGCGTCTGGGCCGCCGGCCACCTTCTGCGCAGCGGCCTCCAGCGGCAGCTTGACGCGGTCCATCATGGCGTTGAAGAGGTCCGCCTTGTCCTTGAAGTGCCAGTAGATCGCGCCACGGGTCGCACCCGCCTTCTGCGCGATCTGCTGCAGCGACGTTTGCGATACCCCTTGGGCCTGGAAAAGCACTTCGGCGGCATCGAGCAGGCGATGTCGCGTCTCCTGTGCTTCTTCCTTTGTACGACGAACCACTTAGTCTCCTTCTTAGAATCAACCCGTTTCCGTTAAGGGTGTCACTATACATGCATGAATGTATGTAAACTAGCGCCCTTTCCCGATGGTCATGTTCGCCGTGTTGCTTTAGGCGCTGGCGCGAACCATGCATCGTCCCCGACCTCGCTTCAAAGGAATCGCATGCCCGTCCTGCATGTCTCGCGCCATTCATTGTTTTCGCCGCGCCTCGCGACCGCTGCCGCCGCCACTGCCGTGCTGCTCGCACTGACGGCCTGCGGCAAGGGTGAGGCCCCGGCCAAGGCCGGCGGCGGCGGGCCGCCCCCGCCCGAAGTCGGCGTGGTGGTCGCCACGCCGACCAACGTCGGCCTGGTCACCGAGCTGCCGGGCCGGCTCGAAGCCTCACGCGTTTCGCAGGTGCGTGCCCGTGCGGCCGGCATCCTGCTGGAAAGGACGTTCAAGGAAGGCTCCGACGTGAAGGCCGGCCAGTTGCTGTTCCGCATCGATCCCGCCCCCTACGCCGCAGCCCAGCGCAGCGCCGAGGCCAGCCTGTTGCGCGCCGAGGCCAATGCGGTGCAGGCCAAGGCACTGGCCGAGCGCTACAAGCCGCTAGTGGCCGCCAACGCGGTCAGCAAGCAGGAATACGACAACGCGGTGGCCGCACAGAAGACGGCGGAGGCCGACGTGGGCGTGAGCCGCGCCGCGCTGACCACCGCCAAGATCAACATGGGCTACGCCGCGGTGACCGCGCCGATTTCCGGCCGCATCGGCCGCGCGCTGGTGACCGAAGGTGCGCTGGTCGGCCAGGGCGACGCCACCGAGCTGGCCATCATCCAGCAGATCGATCCGATGTACGTGAACTTCACGCAGTCGGCAACCGACGTTCTCCGCCTGCGCCGCGCGATGGAAGCCGGCCAGTTCAAGCGCGCCAGCGGCCCCAACGCCGCCAGCATTCGCGTGGTGCTCGAAGACGGCACCGAATACGCGCTGCCGGGCCGGCTGCTGTTCTCCGACCTGACGGTGGACGCCACCACGGGGCAGGTCACGCTGCGCGCCGAGGTGCCGAATCCCAAGGGCGAGCTGCTGCCCGGCCTGTATGTGCGCGTGCGGCTGGAGCAGGCGCAGGCGGCCAACGCGATCGCGGTTCCGCAGCAGGCGGTCACGCGCACGCAGCAGGGCGACACGCTCACCGTGGTCGAGCAGGACGGCAAGCTCACCAAGCGCACCGTGAAGATCAGCGCCGCACAGGACAACCAGTGGGTCGTGCTCGAAGGCCTGAAGGCCGGCGAGCAGGTGATGGTCGACGGCTTCCAGAAGCTCCAGATGATGCCCCCCGGCACGCCCGTGAAGGCGGTGCCGTGGAAGCCAACCGCTCCGGCCGCTCCTGCTGCCGCGGCAGCCGCTCCGGCTCCCGCCGCGAAGCAGTAAGGAGCGCGCCCGCATGGCCAAGTTCTTTATCGACCGACCGATCTTTGCGTGGGTGATCGCGCTGTTCATCATCGTGATGGGCAGCGTGGCGATCACGCAGCTTCCGATCTCGCAATACCCGCCGGTGGCACCGCCGGCGATCGTCATCAGCACGGCTTACCCCGGCGCCTCGGCCCAGACACTGGAAGACAGCGTGCTGTCGGTGATCGAGCGCGAGATGAACGGGTCGCCCGGCCTGATCTACATGGAGTCGGTCGCGCAGGCGGACGGCACCGGCACGATCACGATCAGCTTCGAGACGGGCACCAACCCCGACTTGGCGCAGGTGGACGTGCAGAACCGCCTGTCGCGCGCCACGCCGCGCCTGCCGGCGGCAGTGACCCAACAGGGTGTGCGCGTGGACAAGTCGCGCAACAACTTCCTGCTGTTCACGATCCTGTCCTCGGACAACCCGGCCTTCGATCCGATCGCGCTGGGCGACTATGCGTCGCGCAACGTCGTGCCTGAACTGCAACGTGTCGCCGGTATCGGCCAGGCGCAGCTCTTCGGTACCGAGCGCTCCATGCGCATCTGGATCGATCCGGCCAAGCTGCATGGCTACGAGCTGTCGCCGAACGATGTGAACGCGGCGATCCGGGCACAGAACGCGCAGGTGTCTTCCGGCATCATCGGCGACCTGCCCAATTCGCCCGGCCAGGCGATTGCGGCCACCGTGGTGGTCAACGGCCAGCTCACGACGGTCGAGCAGTTCGGCAACATCGTGCTGCGCGCCAACACAGATGGTTCGTCGGTGCGGCTGCGGGACGTTGCGCGCATCGAGCTGGGCGGCCAGTCGTATTCGACGTCGGCGCGCCTGAACGGCGAGCCAGCGGTGGGTATCGGCGTCCAGCTCGCGCCGAGCGGCAATGCGCTGGCCTCGGCCAAGGCCATTCGCGCCAAGATGGACGAACTCTCGCGCTTCTTCCCCGAAGGCGTGAAGTGGACCATCCCCTACGACAGCTCGCGCTTCGTGAGCATCTCGATCACGGAAGTGGTCAAGACACTGTTCGAGGCCGTGGCGCTGGTGTTCCTGGTGATGTTCCTGTTCCTGCAGAACTGGCGCTACACGATCATCCCGACCATCGTGGTGCCGATCGCGCTGCTGGGCACTTTTGCGACGCTGCTGGCGCTGGGTTTCTCGATCAACGTGCTGACGATGTTCGGCATGGTGCTGGTGATCGGCATCGTGGTGGACGATGCGATCGTGGTGGTCGAAAACGTCGAGCGCATCATGGGCGAGGAAGGGCTTTCCCCGCTCGAAGCCACGCGCAAGGCGATGCGGCAGATCTCCGGCGCCATCATCGGCGTGACGGTGGTGCTGATCTCGGTGTTCGTGCCGCTGGCGTTCTTCGCGGGTTCCACGGGCAACATCTATCGCCAGTTCTCGGCGGTGATGGTGGCGTCGATCGGCTTCTCGGCCTTCATGGCGCTGTCGCTCACGCCGGCGCTGTGCGCGACGCTGCTGAAGCCGGTCGATCCCGACCATCACGAGAAGAAGGGCTTCTTCGGCTGGTTCAACCGCGGGTTCTCGCGCACGGCCAAGGGCTACGAGAGCGTGGTCGCGCGCATCCTGAAGCGCGCTGCGCGCTACCTCATCATCTACGCGGCGATCATCGGCGCCGTGGTGGTGGTGTACAGCCGGTTGCCCACCTCCTTCCTGCCGCAGGAAGACCAGGGCAACATCATCATCAACGTGCAACTGCCGCCTGGCGCGACGCAGGAGCGCATGCTGTCGGTGATCAAGGACGTCGAAGGCTACATCCTCAAGCAGCCTGAAGTCGAGAGCATGGTCGGCGTGCTGGGCTTCAGCTTCTCGGGCCAGGGCCAGAACGCGGGCCTCGCCTTCGTGACGCTCAAGGACTGGAAAGAGCGCCATGAGCACAGCCAGTCGGCCGATGCGCTGGCGGGCCGCGCCTTCGGTGCGCTCTCCAGCGTGCGCGATGCCTTCATCTATCCGCTGAGCCCGCCGCCCATTCCTGAACTGGGCAATGCGAGCGGCTTCACCTTCCGTCTGCAGGACCGCGCGGGCCTGGGTCACGAGGCGCTCGTCAACGCGCGCAACCAGTTGCTCGGCATGGCCAGCAAGAGTCCGCTGCTCACGCAGGTGCGGCCGGACGGCCTCGAAGACGCGCCGCAGTTGCAGATCGAGATCGACCGCGACAAGGCGAATGCGCTGGGCGTGACTTTCGATGCGATCAACACGACGCTGTCGACGGCGCTCGGCTCGACCTACGTGAACGACTTCCCCAACCGGGGTCGTCTGCAGCGGGTGGTGGTGCAGGCGGATGCGCCGGCGCGCATGCAGCCCGAGGACCTGCTCAAGCTCAATGCCAGCAACACCAAGGGCGTGCCGGTGCCGCTGTCGGCCTTCGCGAGCACGCGCTGGATCACCGGCGCGCAGCAGACGGTGCGCTACAACGGCTATCCGGCGATCCGCATTTCGGGTTCTGCCGCACCGGGCTACAGCTCGGGCGCCGCGATGGCCGAGATGGAAAAGCTCGCCGCGCAGTTGCCATCCGGCTTCGGCTACGAATGGACCGGACAGTCGCGCGAAGAAAAGCTCGCGGGCTCGCAGGCCATCATCCTCTACGGCTTCGCGATCCTGGCGGTGTTCCTGTGCCTGGCCGCGCTGTACGAGAGCTGGACGATTCCGCTGGCGGTGATCATGGTGGTGCCGCTGGGCGTGCTCGGCGTGCTGCTCGCAACCCTGTTCCGCGCGTACTCGAACGACGTGTACTTCCAGGTGGGCCTGATCACGATCATCGGTCTGTCCGCGAAGAACGCGATTCTGATCATCGAGTTCGCCAAGGACCTGCAGGCGCAGGGCAAGGGCGTGATCGAATCGGCACTGGCTGCCGCCCACCTGCGGTTCCGGCCGATCGTGATGACGTCTCTGGCCTTCGGACTTGGCGTGCTGCCGCTGGTGCTGGCCACGGGTGCCGGCTCGGCGAGCCAGCGCGCGATCGGCACGGGCGTGCTGGGCGGCATGGTGACCGGCACCGCCCTCGCGGTGATCTTCGTGCCGGTGTTTTTCGTGGTCGTTCGCAGCCTGTTCAAGGGCAGCGAGCGCCAGCACGAGGCCGACCGGCGCCATGCGCAGGCGGCGGGTATCGAGGAATCAAATGAATAAGCACACCCCCAGGCTCGCGCACTGCGTGTCGCTCTCCACCCCCTTGCAGGGGGCAACGCCTGCGGACCGGCGGAGCCGGATCCGCGGCATTTCACGAACGCGCCTTGCTGCGCTTGGCGTTGCCTTGTTACTTAGCGGGTGTTCGCTGATTCCGAAGTATGAGCGGCCGGCTTTGCCTGTGCCTGATGTTTATCCCGGGGCGCAGCCTTCCAGTGATGGACAGCCATTGGCCTCGACGGTGGCTTGGCAGACGTATTTCATTGATCCGCGGCTGCAGAACCTGATCGAGATTGCGCTGGACAACAACCGGGACCTGCGGATCGCGGTGCAGAACATCGAGCAGGCGCGGGCGCAGTTCCAGATCACGCGGTCTGCCCTGTTCCCGGCGGTCAATGCGAGTGCGAGCGGAACCCGGCAGCGGCCATCGTTGGTCGGGGACGGGGTGGCCTCGACCTACTCGGTGGGGCTGGGTTTTACCGCCTGGGAGCTCGACTTTTTCGGGCGTATCTCCAGCCTCAAGGACGCGGCGCTCGCGCAGTACCTTTCCACGGAGGAAGCGCGCAAGGCAACGCAGATCAGCTTGATCGCTTCCGTGGCCAACGGATGGCTCGCGGTGCTGGGCGATGACGAAATTCTGGAGATCACTCGCCAGACGATGGTGACGCGCGACGAGTCGCTCAAGCTGACGAAGCTGCGCTTCGACAACGGCGTGTCTTCGGAGATCGACTACCGGTTCGCGGAATCGCAGGCCGAGACGGCGCGCGCCGCCTATGCGGAGCAGCAGCGCGTGCGGATGCGCGACGAGAACGCACTCGCGCAACTGATCGGCGCCCCGGTTCCACCGGAGGCCATGGAAGGAAGCAAGGAAGGGCTCAAGGCGCTGGCGCCGATGCCGGATCTGCCGGCGGGGCTGCCGTCCGACCTGCTGGGCGAGCGTCCGGACATCCGTGCCGCGGAGCAGCAATTGATCGCGGCCAACGCCGACATCGGCGCGGCGCGGGCGAACTTCTTCCCCAGCATCACGCTGACCTCGTCGATCGGCACGACGAGTACCGAGTTCTCGGGGCTCTTCAAGAGCGGATCGAAGGCCTGGGCCTTTTCGCCGCAGATCACCTTGCCGATCTTCAATGCCGGCGCCAACCAGGCCACGCTGGATTCGGCACGCGCGGGACGCGAGATCGCGGTGGCGCAGTACGAGAAGTCGATCCAGGCCGCATTCCGCGAAGTCGCCGACGCCCTCGCGGGCCGGGCGACCTTCGACGACCAGTTGCGCGCCCTGGTGGCGCAGTCCAATGCCGAGCAGGTGCGCTTCAACCTGTCCGACATGCGCTACCGCAACGGCATCGCGAGCGGGCTCGACCTGCTCGACGCCCAGCGCTCGCTCTATACGTCGCAGCTGGCCACGGCGCAGACGCGGCAGTCGATGCTTCAGAACCAGGTGACGCTCTTCAAGGCGCTCGGTGGCGGCTGGGCCACGCAGTGATCGGCGATGTGTGAAGGAGGCGCGCCCGGGCGCCTCCCTATAATCCCCGGTTGATCCGAAAAAAGCCCCCGATACCGAGGACGTAATGAGCGACGAACCGCACTACCAGGCGACAGAAGAAGCCCACACCGGCCCGATCAAGAACCCGAAGCAACTCCTGCTGGCGGTATTTTTCTCCTTCATTGCGCCCATCCTGATCATTGCGGGTCTCGTCTCGTACGTGGTTTCGGGGACCCATCCCTCGGGTACCGCCCAGGGTGACGGCATGTCGCTCTACGGTGTGTCGAAGGATTCGCGCGATCGCGAAGTCGCGGACCGCCTGAAGAAGGTCGGCTCCATCGAGATCCGCGATGCCAACCGGCCCCTCGCCACCGGCGAAGCGGTCTTCAAGGCCCAGTGCGTGACCTGCCACGGCGCCCCGGGCATTCCCGGCGCTCCGCACTTGAACGACGCCGCAGCCTGGGGCCCTCGCATCGGCCAGGGCTTTGCCACCCTGCTCGAGCATGCACTCAAGGGCAAGGGCGCGATGCCTCCGCAAGGCGGTGGCGACTTCGAGGACCTCGAAATCGGCCGTGCAGTGGTCTACATGGCCAACGCGGGCGGTGCCAAGTTCCCGATCCCTGATCGTCCGGCCTCCGCAGATGCAGCCGCCGCCGATCCGGCAGCGCCGGCGGCACCCTCTGCACAGGCAGCCCCTGACGCTGCAGCCGCACCGGCACCGGCACCGGCAGCTCCAGCAGTGGCGAACGGCAAGTAAGTAGCCTTCCCATCCAGGAAAAGAGCCCGCATCGCGCGGGCTCTTTGCATTTCCGGCGACCGTTCAGTGCGGAGCGGCGGGCCTGGCCGGCTGTCTTGCGGCCGGACTCGGCACATGCCCGAAGCGCGCGGGCAGGTCTTCGGCCCGAACGTTTTCCGGCACCCATCGCCCTTGCTCGACGGCTTCGGCCGCCATGCTCATGTCCAGCGTGTGGACCAGCCCCAGGCCGATGGGGGCGACCAAATAGAGCTTGCCTTCCTCATCGAGCAGGCAGGCGGACGGCTCGACCGCCAAGCCGGTATGAGACTTGACCGATAGATCCTCATGGACGCGCCAGATCCAAGGTGTCGCCTCCAGTTCGACGTAAACACGCTGCGGCCCGTTCTGGAAGAACCACTGCCCGGTCTCGTCATGCTCGTAGTTGCGCTGGATGAATTCGATCAGCTTCTCATGTCGCAACATCGAGCCCTTGACCATGGGAAACGGGCCGGCCGCCTGCGTGGCGTCGTCGCGAAGGTACCAGTTGCCGCGCCCGTCGAGCCCGAGCCAGCCGTAGCAATGCGGCACGTTGGGCCACTTGGAAAGGGCCTGTCTGACGATGTCATCCATAAAGGCATTCTGCTCCCGCAGGCGGAGCGTGGGTATCAGCGGCCGGCCAACCAATCGACCACGCGCTCGGGCATGCCGCGGACATGGCCCGGCGGCAGGCCGAGCGGAAAGCCCACATGCCCGCCATGCGCGGGCTGCCACAGCGTGACGTAGCTGCCGACCTCGCCGGCATGCGGCAGGCTGCTCGCGGGCACGAAGGGATCGTTGGCGGCGTTCACCACCAGTGCGGGGACGCGGACTTCGCGCAGGTGCGGCTTGGCCGAGCCCCGTGCCCAATAGTCATCCGTGTCGCGAAAACCGTGCAGCGGCGCGGTGAAGACGTTGTCGAACTCGTAGAGAGTCCGAGCCGACATGAGCCTGTTTCGGTCGAACAGCCCCGGATGCTGCGCCAGCTTGGCCAGGGCCTTCGGCTTCATGGTCGACAGGAACATGCGCGTGTAGACCAGCCGGTTGAAGCCCCGCCCGATCGCGGCGCCGCCCGCCGCCAGATCCAGCGGCGCCGAGATCGACGCCACGGCGCTCAACACCTTCGTGGCCTGGCCGCCCGCCTCCTCGGCCCAGCGCATCAGCGCATTGCCGCCCAGCGAGACGCCGGCCGCCAGCATCGATCCACCGCCCCTCTGGTCCTGCTGCGCACGCAGCCGCGCGAGGATCCAGCCGATCTCTTCGAAATCGCCCGAGTGATAGGCGCGCGGCGCAAGGTTCAGCTCGCCGCTGCAGCCGCGGAAATGCGGCACGGCATAGTCCCACCCCCGCTCCATCGCAAAGGCGGCAAAGGCTTCGGCATAGTGGCTGCGCGACGAGCCTTCGAGTCCGTGGAACAGGACCAGCAGCGGCTTCGGCGTCGGCCCCGGTGCGTCGAGAAAATCCACATCGATGAAATCGCCGTCCGGCGTGGGCCAGCGCTCGCGGCGGTAGTCGGGCAAGGGCACCCCGACACGCCGCGCATACAGCGCGGGCCAGATGGTCTGGAGGTTGCCGCCCGGCAACCAACGTGGCGCTACATATTGCATCAATGGATTGTCTGGGGCGCGTCTCCGGTGTCCCCGGGCTCCTGTGCGCTACCCGGACTGGCGTGATGGGCAACCATGCGCCAGCCCTGCGCGGTCTTGTGATAGACATTCGTGGCCAGCACGAAGGCATGGCGCGGGCCCTCGGCCGTCAGCACCTCGATGCGTTCCAGCACGTTATGCACGGCGCTGGCGAGCGATTCGACCTTGCGCACGCGCGCCGGCGTCGCATGAATGGCGCCGTTGCTGAACATGTGTTCGAAGGCCGCGCGGATCGCATCGGCGCCCACGAGGCGCGGACCGCCGGGGTGGACGCAGAAAATCTCTTCCTCGTCGGCCCAGCAGCCCATCAGCGCGTCGACGTCGCCGCGCTGCAAGGCTTCGTAGAAGGCCGTTTCGATGTCGTCGGCGGTGCCGCCGACCGTGGCGGCGCGGAGTTTGGTCTTGGTGGACATGGGTAGAACTGTGGATGCGCCGATTTTGCATCGGGTCGCGAAGGACGGGGGTGACGCGCCGTGGCGTCGTTTCGCATCATGAAGACCGTGACGAGGGCCCCACCCAGCCTTCCACGACGGCACGCAGATCGCCCTGCGACGCCTGCCACACGACTTCGGGCGCGGCCACGTGCACGCCGGGCGGCGCGATGCGCAGTGCCACGTCGACCAGTTCAGCCACCTTGGACGCGCGCACCGGCTGCTCGCTCTGGGGAACCATGAACCTGGCGATCGACAGCATCCACGCGGCAAGCCGTTCGGCCGGATTCGCGAAGCGCCCCGGCGCGGGCTTCTGCGCCGAGCGCACGAGCATCACGCGCTCGAAGCCGAGCGACACGACGGCCTGCTCGTCGAGGCTCGCGAGGCCGCGCTTCAGCGCCTCAGGCAAGCGACCTTGGGCATGCGGCTGCACGACGGCCAGGGTCCGCACGCCGCATGCGCGCAGCCAGGCGGCAAGCGCCGGCAGTTGCGCGGGTTCCGGCGTCCACAACGCGCGCTCGCGGTCGTAATAGAGACGCGGCGGCTCGAACAGCACGAGCGCCGTATCGGCCTTGACCAGAGGCCATTGCGAGATTGGGGTGCTGGGTGCCAGCACCGTCTCGACGCCCTTCAGCGCATCGCGAATCGGCTCGCGCGCGAGCACGAGCGTGTGGGCGAAGCGGTGCCGGCCCGCGAGGCGCCGCACCAGTTCATGGCCCAGCACGCCGGTCGCGCCCGCGATCAACAGGGTGCCTGCCGCCTCCCCGGGCACAAGGCCGGGCGCAGGCCCGCGGTTCGCGGCCTGCAGGACTTGAAGAGGGTCGACCGCCATCCATCTATGCTACCTTTGCCGACTTCGAAACAAGGGGCTCCGTCATGGTGAAACGCTGGCTATTGATCATCCTCGCAGCGCTGTCGCTGGCGGGGTGCGGCTACAACGATTTTCAACGCCTCGATGAAGCAAGCAAGTCGGCCTGGAGCGAGGTGCTCAACCAGTACCAGCGCCGCGCCGACCTGGTTCCGAACATCGTCGCAACCGTCAAGGGCGAAGCCAACTTCGAGCAGGAAACGCTCACCAAGGTGATCGAGGCGCGCGCCAAGGCCACGTCGATCCAGGTGACGCCGGAGACGCTCAACAACCCCGAAACCTTCAACAAGTTCCAGCAGGCGCAGGGCGAATTGACAGGCGCGCTGTCGCGCCTGATGGTCGTGGCGGAGCAGTACCCCAATCTCAAGGCCAACCAGGCCTTTCGCGATCTGCGCGTGACGCTGGAAGGCACAGAGAACCGCATCACCGTGGCGCGCAACCGCTACATCCAGACGGTCCAGGAATACAACGTGCTGGCGCGCAGCTTTCCGACGAACCTGACGGCCAAGGTCTTCAGCTACGCACCGAAGCCCAACTTCACCGTGCAGAACGAAGCCCAGATCTCGACGCCGCCGACGGTCGATTTCAGCGCACCGAAGAAGTAGGCACGGCAAGCCCGACATGACGGCTGTCCGCATCCGGCACGCGCTGACGGCCCTTCTCCTGTTGGTGGGCGCGCTCTTCGGCGCGCACGCGCAAGGGCTGCTGCCGGTGCCGGCGCTCGGCGCGCGCGTCATCGACCAGACGGGCACGCTGAGCGCGGCGCAACGCGAGGCGCTCGAAGCCAAGCTCAAGGCCTTCGAGGAACAGAAGGGCTCGCAGATCGTGATGCTGATGGTCCCGACCACGCAGCCCGAAGACATTGCGAGCTACGCCAACCGGGTCGGCAACGCATGGAAGATCGGGCGGAAGGACGTCGGCGACGGCATCCTCGTGGTGGTCGCCAAGAACGACCGCAAGATGCGCATCGAGGTCGCGAAGACGCTCGAAGGCGCGGTGCCCGATCTCGCGGCCGCGCACATCATCGACGACGTGATGAAGCCGCGCTTCCGGCAAAACGATTTCGCCGGCGGGCTCGATGGTGCGGCCGATCAGCTCATCGCGCGCGTGAAAGGCGAAGCGCTGCCGGAAGTCGACGCGCGCGGCGGCGATTTCAGCGAAGGCAAGGCCGGCAGTGGTTTCAACTGGCAGGACCTCGCGATCTTCCTTTTCGTCGGCGTGCTGGTGGCCGGGCCGATCGCTCGCCGCATTCTCGGCAAGATCCCTGGTTCGCTCGCGATGGGCGGACTCACCGGTGTCGTCGTGATGGTGCTGACGTCCAGCATCGTCGTCGCGGTGCTGGCGGGCCTGGGCGCCCTGCTCTTCACCTTGCTGTCGATGGCCTTTGGCGCAGGCGCCGGACGGCGCGGCGGCGGCTTCGGGGCCGGCGCCTTGGGCGGCGGCCTCGGAGGCTGGGGTGCAGGACGCGGCGGAGGCGGCGGCTGGGGCGGTGGATCCTCGGGCGGCGGGGGTTTCAGCTCCGGTGGCGGTGGCGATTTCGGTGGCGGCGGCGCCTCGGGAGACTGGTGACCATGGCATCGATGTTCTCCCGTCTCGCGCGGCTCTGGCGCCATCGGTGGGTCGACGAGGCGGAGGTGCGCCGCGCATTGCCGGCCGATGTGCTCGAACGCCTGGAGCGCCGCGTCGGCGCGAGCGAGCGGCGGCACAGCGGCGAGATCCGCATCTGCGTCGAAGCCGGCCTGCCCATGTCCTACCTCTGGCGCGATGCGCGGCCCCGCGAGCGCGCCATCACGCTGTTCGGCAAGCTGCGCGTGTGGGACACCGAGCACAACAACGGCGTACTGATCTACCTCCTGCTCGCCGAGCACGCGATCGAGATCGTGGCCGACCGCGGCATCGATTCGCGTGTCAGCGACGCGCAGTGGGCGGCGATGGCCCAGCGCATGGGCGCGGCGTTTCGCGAGGGACGCTTCGAGGACGGGCTGACCCAGGCGCTCGAAGAAGTCTCCGCGCTGCTCGTCGAGCATTTCCCGCTGGCCGAGGGCGAGGCGGACCGCAACGAACTCCCCGACGCACCCGTGGTGCTGTAGGTCGGCGCGTCAGGAATCCTGCGAATCGAGCAGCCTGCGGTTCACCGAGTGCACCGCGTCCAGTTCGGACTGCAAGGCACGCGTGACCTGCGACACCGTGCGCAGCCGCCGATTGCTTTCGCGCACCCGCTCGGCCAAGCCCCTCGCCAGGCCCAGCATCAGGCGCGCCGCGGCGGCGGGGTGCGCGTCGATCAGCGTCATGAGCGAGGCACGCGTGAGTACGCCGAGCTTGACGTCGGTGATCGCCGTGCAGCTTGCGGAACGCGGGCTTCCGTCGATCACACCCATCTCGCCGATCAGGCTGCCGGGGCCGATGACCGAGATCACCACGTCCTCGCCGGGAAGGCCGGTGTTCGTCTCGGCACGCACTTCGCCGTCGAGCAGGAGGGCCATGTAGTCGTTGTCGACGGCGTCCCCTTCCTCGAACAGCAAGGTGTCGGCCAGGACGTGCAGGGGTCGCATCGCATCGACTACGAGTCGTGCTTCTTCGTATTTCATGCCGGCCATCGGCGCGGCTTCCGTCAGCAGGTAGACGGCGTGCTCGCGCAGATCGGCGCCTGAATTCATTTCGCCAGAGTTGTCCATGCGGCTATTTTGCCCATCGCAACGACGATCTCATACCCTCCACACGGCATGGGCTCCGACCGCATGGAAGCGGAAACCAGTCGTCCAGAGCGCGCTTCGTCGTGGTCATGACGGCAGCAGCGCAGCGAGCGACTGCAAGGTGTCGGCCTCTTCGATCGGCTTGTCCTCTCGCCAGCGGAGCATGCGCGGGAAGCGCACCGCGATGCCGCTCTTGTGCCGCGTGCTGCGCGCGATGCCTTCGAAGCCGAGCTCGAAGACCAGCGTCGGCCGCACGCTGCGGACCGGGCCGAAGCTCTCGACCGTGGTCTTGCGGATCACCGCATCGACGCGCGCCATTTCGGCATCGGTCAGGCCCGAGTAGGCTTTGGCAAAGGGCACCAGCTGGCGATCCTCGACTTCCGGCGGCCCGTCCCAGACCGCGAAGGTGTAGTCGCTGTAGAGGCTTGCGCGGCGACCATGGCCGCGCTGCGCGTAGACCAGCACGGCGTCGACCGACAGCGGATCGATCTTCCACTTCCACCAGATGCCCACGTCCTTCGTACGCCCGACACCGTAGTGCGCCTTGCGTTGCTTGAGCATCATCCCCTCGACACCCATCGAGCGGGCGGCTTCGCGCTGGCGCGCAAGGTCCACCCAGCTTTCGCCATGAAGCATGGGACTGGCGACGAGCGAGGGATGCTGCGCATCGGTCAGCAAGGCATCGAGCAGCGCGCGGCGCTCCTGTTGTGGCAGCGTGCGCAAGTCACGGCCTTCCCATTCGAGCAGGTCGTATGCCAGCAGCACGACAGGGATCTCGCGCAGCAGCTTCGGGCCGAGCGTCTTGCGGCCGATCCGCTTCTGAAGCTCCGCAAAAGGCTGGACCCGATCGTCTCGCCACACGACGACTTCACCGTCGATCACGGTGCCTTCGGGCAGTGTCCCGCCCATTTCCGCCAGTTCGGGAAAGCGATCCGTCACCAGTTCCTCGCCGCGCGACCACAGCCAGACGCGCCCGGCACGCTTGACCAGTTGCGCGCGGATGCCGTCCCACTTCCATTCGATGATCCATTCGGAAGGTGGCCCGAGCGTCGCGTCGAAAGCTTCGAGGGCGACGTTGAACGGATGCGCCAGGAAGAAGGGGTAGGGCTGGCCGCTTGTCTGCTGGTCGAGTTCGCCGGTGCTCTCGGGCGCGATCAGGGCCGCATAGTCTGCCGCGGTGGGTTGGCCGCTGATGTGCGTGTAGCCCATGAGCCGCTGCGCAACGCGCTTGGGATCGAGCGCCCCGACCGCCGCCAGTGCCTGCGTGACCTGCAGCCGCGACACGCCGACGCGAAAGCCGCCGGTGATGAGCTTGAAGTACACAAGCCGTTCTTCCACCGCGAGACCTCGCCATTGAGAGCGCAGCGCATCGGCGAGCGCGTCGGGCGGCGTCTTGCGCAGCGGAAGCAGGTGATGCTCGATCCATGCCGCGAGGCCCATGTCGTGCGTCCCTTCCGGTGGCGGCAGCAGGAGGGAGATGGTTTCGGCCAGGTCGCCGACTGCCTCATAGCTCTCGTCGAAAAGCCATTCGGGCAATCCGGCAGCCTCCTGCGCCAGAAGCCTCAGCAGCTTGGTCGGCACGAGTTGCCGCGGCTTTCCTCCCGCAAGAAAGTACACGGCCCAGGCGGCATCTTCGGGCGCGGCGCTCTGCAGATAGCGCTGCAGGGCCGCCTGCTTCCCGAGGCTGGAGGTGGTTGCGTCCAGTTCGCGATAGAGCGCGGCGAACTGCTTCATGGTGCCGGCGCGGCGGCTCCGCCCTCCACGTCTTCGTCTCCGTATTCGGTCTTGAAGCCCTGGGCATCGAGGCCGTTCTCCGTCAGCCATCGCACCATCACGGCCACGCTGCCGTGCGTCACGAACACGCGCTCCGCGCCTGTCCCGGCAACTGCCTCCTGCAGTCCGGGCCAGTCGGCGTGATCCGACATCACGAAGCCGCGATCCACGCCGCGACGCCGCCGCGTGCCGCGCAGTTGCATCCAGCCGCTCGCGAAGGCATCCGAATAGTTGCTGAAGCGGCGCATCCAAGGCGTGCCCTGCGCCGACGGCGGCGCAAGCACCAGCGCACGCTGGAGCAACGAGGCATCGACGCCGGGATCGCTCACCCGCAAGGTCGGCGGCAAGGCCACGCCGGCTGCGCGATACACCTCGTTCAGCGGCTCGACCGCGCCATGCACAACGATCGGCCCGATGCTCGCATCCACACCGTGCAGGATGCGCTGCGCCTTGCCGAACGCGTAGCAAAGCAGCACCGACGCCCTGCCCTGCTGCGCGTTGGCGCGCCACCAATCGTCGATCTCGGCGAAGAGCGCGGCTTGCGTCGGCCAGCGGTAGATGGGCAGGCCGAAGGTCGATTCGGTGATGAAGGTGTCGCACGGCACGGGCTCGAAGGGCGCGCAGGTGCCGTCGGGTTCAGTCTTGTAGTCGCCCGACGCGACCCACACCCGCCCGTCGTGCTCGAGCCGCACTTGCGCCGAGCCGAGCACATGCCCGGCAGGATGCAGCGAGAGTCGAACGCCGTTGTGGACGATGCTCTCGCCGTACGCCAGGGTCTGGAGCGTGATGTCGCCCAGCCGCGTGCGCAGGGTGCCCGCGCTGTCGGTGTGCGAAAGATAGTGGCCATGGCCCACCCGCGCATGGTCCGAATGAGCGTGCGTGATGACTGCGCGATCGACCGGGCGCCATGGGTCGATGTAGAAATCGCCCGGCGGGCAGTAGAGACCTTCGGGGCGAGCGACGACAAGGTCGCTCGAAGAGGAGGCGTCGGACGATGGGTGGGTCATGAACGGCCCCATCCTAGGACTTGCTGACGCGCCGCGCTGTCGGCAAGTGCCTACGCGCGGGTCAGCTCACCAGGGCGTCCACTTGGTTTCGCTCCGCGACGACGCCACCGTGCGTTCGATGAATCGCACGCCCCGCGCGCCATCCTCCACGTGCGGATAGTCCGCCGCCAATGGATCGGCCTGGGTGTTCGAGAGCCGCGCACGGATGTCCGCCGCCACACCCTCATAGACATTCGCGAAAGCCTCGATGAAGCCTTCCGGATGCCCGGTCGGCAACCGGCTCGCACGCCGGGCCGCCTCGCACAGCCAGGGCGCGCCGCGCGTCAGGACACGCTTCGGTCCATCGTGCGGCAGGTGCACCAGCTCGCTCGGCCGCTCCTGCCGCCAGGCGAGAGTGCCCAGCGAGCCCGACACACGCAACCGAAGATCGTTCTCGAGCCCGGTATTGATCTGCGACGCCACCAGCACGCCGCGTGCACCACCACGAAATCGCAGCAACACGCTGCCATCGTCATCGAGCGCACGTCCCGCCACCATCGAACTGAGGTCCGCGCAAAGGCTCTCAATCTCCAGCCCGGTGACCGTCGCCACCAGGTTCTCCGCATGCGACCCGATATCGCCGATGGCACCCGCCGCCCCGCTCCGCGCCGGATCGCTACGCCAGGCCGCCTGCTTGTTGCCCTCCCCTTCAAGCCGCGTCGCGAGCCAGCCCTGGTTGTATTCGACAACCACCTTGCGGATCTCGCCCAATTCGCCCGAGCGCACCATCTCCCGCGCCTGCCGAACCATCGGATACCCGGTGTAGTTGTACGTGACCCCGAACACCGTGCCCTTGCGCGCCACCGCATCCACCAGCGCATCCGCTTGTTCGCCCGTATGCACCAGCGGCTTGTCGCAAACCACGTGAAAGCCCGCTTCCACGAACGCCTGTGCCACCGGAAAGTGCATGTGATTGGGCGTGACGATCGAGACAAAGTCGATCCGCTCATCGAGTGGCCGTCTCAGTTCGTCCGCGAGCAAGGATTGCCAATCCCCGTGATTCCGATCGTCCGCAAGGAACAGATCGCGCCCCGATGCCTTCGCCTTCTCTGGACTGGACGACAGCGCCCCCGCAACCAGCTCGACCTGCCCGTCGAGCGCAATCGCCTTGCGATGCACCGCACCGATGAAGGCGTCCCGCCCCCCGCCAACCATGGCGTACCGCAATTTGCGCAAAAGAGTTTCGTCAGTCATGAGCATTCATGCGCCGCGAAGCGCGCGCCGTTGGTGAAACACCGCGGAACCGGCTCCGCCGGTCCGCTGGTGTTGCCCCCGGTAGGGGGTAGGCGAAGCGACACGAAGTGCGCGCAGCCTGGGGGCGAGCTTAGAACGGACTATCGGGGTGATAGAAGCTCTTCGCGTTGTCCTTCGTGATGAGCACCGAAGGAATGATCGTCGTCGCCGGCATCTTCTCGCCCTTCAGGCGCGCCTCGGCCGTGAGCTTGATCGCGTCGTAGATGAACTTCGGCGAGTAGCTCACGTCGGCCTGGATGCGCGGGTCCTTGCCGTCCATGATGGTCTTGACCATGCCCTTCGCGCCGGCACCGCCGAACACCACCAGAATGTCGTCGCGCTTGGCCTGTTCGATGGCCTTCAGCACGCCCACCGCCATGTCGTCGTCGGCGGCCCAGATGGCGTCGATCTTCTTGAAGCGCGTCAGGTAGTCCTGCGTGACCTTGAAAGCGTCGTCGCGGTTCCAGTTGGCGTACTTGGCGTCGAGCAGCTTGATGTCGGGGTAGTTCTTGAGCACGCTGTTGAAGGCGTCCATGCGCTCGTTGTCCAGCGTGGTGGCGATGCCGCGCAGCGCGACCACATTGCCCTTGCCGTTCAGCTTCTTGGCGATGTATTCGGCCGGGATCTTGCCGAAGGCGGTGTTGTCGCCGGCGACGTAGGCGTCCTGCGCGCTGGTGTCGGTCAGGCCGCGATCGACCACGGTGACGTAGGTGCCCTTGGCCTTGACCTGGGCCACCGGCTTGGTCAGCGCCGCCGATTCGAAGGGGAAGATCACGAGCGCGTTGATCTTCGTCACCGTCGAGAGATCCTGCAGCTGGTTCGCCTGCTCGGCTGCGTTCGCTGCGGTCTTGATGGTGATCTTCAGGTCCTTGTGTTCCTTCTCGAGGTCCGCCTTGGCCTGGTTGGCCCAGTAGTTGATGCCGCCCATGAAGCTGTGCGTCGCGGCCGGGATCGACACGCCGAGATTCACCGGCTCGGCCGCCAGGGCCGGAAAGGCCGCGAAGCTCGCGGCGGCGACGGCGCTCAGCGCCAGGCGTCGGGTGATGGAAGTCATGCTGCTTGTCTCCTTGTGGTGAATGAAACGGAACGGACGGAAATCAATAGGCCAATAGGCATCAGCGTCGGCCGCGCTGCAGGAAGGCCACGACGATGATCACGATGCCCTGCACCGCAGCGTTGAGGTACACGCTGATGATGCTGGTGAGGTTCAGGATGTTGCTGATGACCGAGAGCAGGATCGCACCGATCACCGTCCCGGTGATGCTGCCCGCGCCGCCCTTCAGCGCGGTGCCGCCGACGATCACGGCGGCGATCGCTTCGAGCTCCCACAGCAGGCCGGTCGTCGGCGATGCCGAGCCGAGCCGTGGCACGTAGAGCAGAGTCGCGATGCCGACGCACACGCCGAGCAGCACGTAGGTCAGGATCTTCACGCCGTCCACGCCGACGGCGGCATAGCGCGCGACCTGTTCGTTCGAGCCGATGGCCTGCACGTAGCGGCCGTAGGCGGTGCGGTTGAGGATCAGGCCGCCGATCACCGCGACGATGAGAAACACCCAGACGGGCACCGGGATGCCCAGCAGGCTCGCGTAGTACACCGGTGCGTAGAGGTCGGAGAGTTCGTTGTCGAGCGTGAGCGCGCCGCCGTTCGCGAAATACGTGAGGTAGGCGCGAAAGATGCCGAGCGTGCCCAGCGTCACGATGAAGGGCTCGATGCGCCCCTTGGTGATGAGCAGCCCGTGCGCGAGCCCGAACGCTGCGCCCAGGACGACGGCGAGGACAGCACCCAGGACCACCGCGAGCAGCGGCGAGCCGAGCGCCGGGCCCATCGCGTTGATGAACATGATCACGCAGCCCGCGATCAACGCGGCCATCGAACCCACCGACAGGTCGATGCCGCCGGAGATGATCACGAAGCACATGCCGACCGCGATGATGCCGATGAAGGCCGTGCGGGTGAGCACGTTCATCGCGTTGTCGAGCGTGGCGAAGTCGCCGTTGAGCAGCGTGCCGGCGATGCACAGCAGCACCAGCCCGATGACAGGGCCGAAGCCGTGCAGGCGCACGGTCCAATGCGCTTTCGCTTCGCCGCGATGGGCCGCACTGGCCTCAGGCGTTGCTGGTGGCGGTTCCGGTGGCATGAGCGATGAGCTCCTCTTCGGTTAGATGGTCAGCGTCTAGCGTCGTGACGAGTCGGCCCGCGCGCATCACCGCGACGCGGTGGCACAGGCCGATCAGCTCCATCAGTTCGGACGAGACGACGATCACGGCCAACCCCTGGCGGGCCAGGCGCTGGATCAGGAAATAGATGTCCCGCTTGGCGCCGACGTCGACACCGCGCGTGGGCTCGTCGAGCACCACGACCTTGGGTCGCGGCTGCAGCACCTTGGCGAGCGCCAGCTTCTGCTGGTTGCCGCCGGACAGTGACGAGGCACGTGCGTCGAGGTCGCCGGTTCGGATGCCGTAGTCCTTCACCGCCTGGGCGAGCGCAGCGCGTTCTGCATCGGGCTGGAGCCAAGGCTTGGCATAGCGTTCGAGCGCCATCAGCGTGAGGTTCTGGCGCAGGCCGAGGTGCACGTGCAGGCCCTTGCCCTTGCGGTCTTCGCTGAGGTAGGTCAGGCCGTGTTTGGCAGCTTCGCGGGGATTGCGGAGATGCACCGCGCGGCCCTGGATCTCGACCGTGCCGCTTGCAGGGCGCAAACCCAGCAGGCCTTCGAAGAGTTCGGTACGCCCGGCACCGACCAGGCCTGCGAAGCCGAGGATCTCGCCGGGGCGTACCTCGAAGCTCGCGTTGTCGGCCCAGCCCGGTACGGTGAAGTTGCGCACCTGCATCGTGGGCGGCGTGTCCATCACCACCGCATCGCGCGGCGGATAGAGATCGGCGAGTTCGCGTCCGACCATCAGGTTCGCCATCTGGTGGCGCGTGACGTCGGAGGTGAGCGCGCGCGTCACGAAGCGGCCATCGCGCATCACGATCACCTCGTCGGTCACCCGCTCCACTTCGTCGAGCTTGTGCGAGATGTAGACGATGGTCACGCCGTCCGCGCGAAGCTGCGCGATCAGCTTGAAGAGGCGCTCGGTCTCGCCGGGCGTGAGCGTGGCGGTGGGCTCGTCCATGATCAGCAACCGCGCGTGGCGCGAGACGGCCTTGGCGATTTCGACCAGCTGCTTCTCGGCCACGATCAGGCGGCGGACCTTCGTCGTCGGGTCGATGTTCAGCCCGACCTGCGCGAGCGCGCTGGCGGCGTCGCGCTCCATCGCGGCATCGTCGAGCAGCCAGCCCTTTTTCTTCTCGTGGCCGAGGAAGATGTTCTGCGCGACGCTCAGGTCTTCCGCGAGGTTGAATTCCTGGTGGATCAGCACGATGCCCAACGCCTCGGCGTCGCGCGAACTCGCGAACTCTTGCTGGTCGCCGTTGACGCGCAAGGTGCCGCCGGTCAGCGATTCGTAGCCCGCCAGGATCTTCATCAGCGTGGACTTGCCGGCGCCGTTCTCGCCGAGCAGGCCGTAGATGCGGCCGGGTTCGAGCGCGAAGCTCACGCCATGCAGCACTTCGACCGGGCCGAAGGATTTCACGACCTTGTCGAATTCGACCGAGACGGCTGCCTTGGGGCTCATGGTGCGACCCCGCGTGCCTTGAGCGTCTCTTGCATGGCCAGCACGCCCGCGCCGATCAATCCTGCTTGCGCACCCAGCGGGGTGTACTGGATCTCCAGGTGCCGGGTGGAAAGCGCCAGTGAGCGCTGATAGACGCTCTGCCGCACGGCCGCGAGGAACAGTGGCCCGATGCGCGTGATGCCTCCGCCGATGAACACATGCGACGGGTTGAAGAAATTGACGATTGACGCCAGCATCTGCCCGATGAGGCTGCCGGCGCGCTGCACGATCGCATTGGCCGCCGCGTCGCCCGCGCGGCTGGCCTGGCCGACGTCGACCGCCTCGATGCGGCCTTGCGTGCGCAGGCATTCCGCGAGCGCGGCGCTTTCCCCCGCTTCCGCCGCTTGTACGGCCATGCGAGTGATCGCAGGACCGGCCGCCATTGCCTCGACGCAGCCGAGGTTGCCGCAGTGACAGCGCGGGCCTTCCTGGTCGACGCAGATGTGGCCCACGTCGCCCGCGGACCCGGCCGCGCCGCGGTACACCTCGCCGTGGCAGACGATGCCGCACCCAATGCCGGTGCCGACCTTGATCACGAGGAAGTTGGAGAGCGAGCGCTTCAGCCGCCACAGCTCGCCAAGCGCCATCAGGTTGACGTCGTTGTCGACGAACACCGGCGCCGCGTAGTCCTCGCGCAGGTAGTCGCGGATCGAGAAGCTGTCCCAGGCCGGCATCAGCGGCGGATTGACCAGTTGCCCGATCTCGAAGTTGACCGGGCCGGGCACGCCGATGCCGATGCCGATGACCTGCCTGGCGTCGAAGCCCGCCTGCACAAGAAGCTCGCGAATCAGCACTCTCACCCGGGCCAGGACGACGCCCGGACCTTCGCGCACGTCGGCCGGCTCCGCGTGATGCGCGAGCACGGTGAGGTCGGGTGCGAGAACGGCCACGTCGAGGCTCGTGGCGCCGATGTCGACACCGACGAGCGCACCGAGGCCGCCGTGGAGTTGGAGGTTTTCAGGCCGACGGCCGCCGGACGACCGCTGCAAGCCTGCTTCGGCGAGCAAACCTTGCTCCACCAGCCCGGCTATGAGTGCGTTGGCCTTGCTCTTGGAAAACCCGAGCTGCTCGGCCATGCCATGACGCGAGCCGCCGGCCGACCAGAACGTGGTCTCCAGCAGCTGCATCTCGTCCGCAGTCAATCGGCTCCAAGGGGCCAAGCGCTTGTCTCCGTCGTGTTCTTGTGGCTTCCGCCAAGTACAGGTCGGAGCTGACGCGAATACTAGGGGTGGAGCTTCAGCCGAACAAGACTTAACTTCGACCAAATTAGGTCCGAAGTCGGTCGCGATTGTCGAGCGCCAAGCAAAAAGCCGCCCGAAGGCGGCTTTTTCTTCACCAGGAACACCGCAGAACCGGCCCCGCCGGGCTGCAGGTGTTGCCCCCGGTAGGGGGTGGGCGAGCGTTACTTCTTTTCGCGGTACTTGCGCAGGGCCGCGAGTTGCGCAGCCATGACTGCCAGTTCCGACTGCGCCATCGCGATGTCGATGTCAGTCTTGGCATTCTTCAGCGCTTCCTCGGCGGCGGCCTTGGCCACATTGGCCTTCTCGTCGTCGAGGTCCTTGCCGCGGATCGCGGTGTCGGACAGCACGGTCACCGTGGTGGGCTGCACTTCCAGGATGCCGCCGGCCACGAAGACGAATTCCTCGCCGCCGTCAGCCGTTTCGATGCGCACGGCGCCGGGGCGGATGCGCGTGATCAGCGGCGTGTGGCGCGGGTAGATGCCGAGCTCGCCGGCTTCGCCGGGGAGCGCGACGAACTTGGCCTCGCCCGAGAAGATCGACTCTTCCGCGCTGACCACGTCCACGTGAATAGTGTTAGCCATCTGTTGTCCTGTGCGAACTTGAAGAAGGGTGCGGAAAGCAGGCCTTAGGCGACCTTCTTCCCCTTCTCGAACGCTTCGTCGATGCCACCAACCATGTAGAACGCCTGTTCCGGCAGGTGGTCGGCTTCGCCGTTCACGATCATCTTGAAGCCGCGGATGGTTTCCGACAACGGCACGTACTTGCCGGGCGAGCCGGTGAACACTTCAGCAACGTGGAAGGGCTGCGACAGGAAGCGCTGGATCTTCCGGGCGCGAGCCACGGCCAGCTTGTCTTCCGGAGCCAGTTCGTCCATGCCCAGAATCGCGATGATGTCGCGCAATTCCTTGTAGCGCTGCAGCGTACCTTGCACGGCGCGAGCCACGTTGTAGTGCTCTTCGCCGACCACCAGCGGGTCGAGCTGGCGCGAGGTCGAGTCCAGCGGATCCACGGCGGGGTAGATACCGAGCGAGGCGATGTCGCGCGACAGCACCACGGTGGAATCCAGGTGGGCGAAGGTCGTGGCGGGCGAGGGGTCGGTCAAGTCGTCCGCGGGGACGTACACGGCCTGGATCGAGGTGATCGAGCCGACCTTGGTCGACGTGATCCGCTCTTGCAGGCGACCCATTTCCTCGGCCAGCGTCGGCTGGTAGCCCACGGCGGAAGGCATGCGGCCCAGCAGCGCCGACACTTCGGTACCGGCCAGCGTGTAGCGGTAGATGTTGTCGACGAAGAACAGAACGTCACGGCCTTCGTCGCGGAACGACTCGGCGATGGTCAGGCCGGTCAGCGCCACGCGCAGACGGTTGCCCGGGGGCTCGTTCATCTGGCCGTAGACCATGGCCACTTTCGAGTCTTCGAGCTTCTCGAGGTTCACGACGCCGGAGTCGGCCATCTCGTGATAGAAGTCGTTCCCTTCGCGAGTGCGTTCACCCACGCCGGCAAACACGGACAGACCCGAGTGCGCCTTGGCGATGTTGTTGATGAGCTCCATCATGTTCACGGTCTTGCCCACGCCGGCGCCGCCGAACAGGCCCACCTTGCCGCCCTTGGCGAACGGGCAGACCAGGTCGATCACCTTGATGCCGGTTTCCAGCAGGTCTTGCGAGGGCGAGAGTTCGTCGTACTCGGGGGCCTTGCGGTGGATCGAAGCCTGGAGCTCCTGGCCCACGGGGCCGCGCTCGTCGATGGGGCGACCCAGCACGTCCATGATGCGGCCCAGCGTGGCCTTGCCGACGGGCACTGTGATCGGTGCACCGGTGTTGGTCACGATCAAGCCGCGACGCAGGCCGTCCGACGAGCCGAGCGCAATGGTGCGCACCACGCCGTCGCCGAGCTGCTGCTGCACCTCGAGGGTCAGCCCGCCGCTTTCGTACTTCAGGGCGTCGTAGATCTTGGGCATCTTGTCGCGCGGGAATTCCACGTCGACCACGGCGCCGATACATTGAACGATCTTGCCTTGAACTGCTTCTGCTTGAGCCATGTCTGCTCCGATAAAAATTTAAATCTGTTGAGGTCCGAAGGGCTCAGACGCCCGCGGCCGCCGCGGCGCCCGAAACGATCTCCGACAGCTCTTTGGTGATGCCTGCCTGGCGGGTCTTGTTGTAGACCAGCTTGAGTTCGTTGATCACGTTGCCCGCGTTGTCGGTGGCCGACTTCATCGCGACCATGCGTGCCGACTGCTCCGACGCCATGTTCTCGGCCACGGCCTGGTACACCAGCGATTCCACGTAGCGCACCAGCAGCTCGTCGATCACGCTCTGCGCATCGGGCTCGTAGATGTAGTCCCACGAATGCTGGCCCTTCTCGACCTTCAGCGAGTCGGCCTGCAGCGGCAGCAGTTGCTCGACCACTGACTCCTGGCGCATCGTGTTGATGAACTTGGTGTAGCAGAGGTAGACCGCGCTGAGCTTGCCTTCGGCGTAGGCGTCGAGCAGCACCTTGACGGGGCCGATCAGCTTGTCGAGGTGCGGCGTGTCGCCCAGCTGGGTGACATGCGACACGACGCGCGCGCCGACACGGTTCAGGAAACCCAGGCCCTTGTTGCCGATCGCCACCGCCTCGATGGCGACACCGGCGGCCTGCTCTTCGCGCATCTTGGTGGTCAAGGCGCGAAGCACGTTGGTGTTCATGCCGCCGCACAGGCCCTTGTCGGTCGTGACGAGGATGAAGCCCGAAGCCTTTGCCTCGTGCGTCTTCATGAAGGCGTGCGTGTACTCCGGGTTCGCCTGGCCGAGATTGGCCGCGATGTTGCGGATCTTCTCGCTGTAGGGGCGGGCGGCACGCATGCGTTCCTGCGCCTTGCGCATCTTCGACGCGGCCACCATTTCCATGGCCTTGGTGATCTTCTTGGTGTTCTCCACCGATTTGATCTTGCCGCGGATTTCCTTACCAGCTGCCATTGGGGCTCCTTGCGTGGTCGATCAGGCGAACGACTTCTTGAACGACGTGACGGCTGCGGTCAGCTCGGCCTCGGCGTCCTTGTCGATGGCCTTGGCCTGTTCGATCTTGTCGAGCAGCGGACCATGGCTGGACTTGAGGAACTGGTGCAGGCCGTGTTCGAAAGGCAGAACCTTCTTGACGTCCAGGTCGTCCATGAAGCCCTTGTTCACCGCGAACAGCGAGGCACCCATCAGCGAGATGGGCAGCGGGCTGTACTGGGCCTGCTTCAGCAGTTCCGTCACGCGGGCACCGCGGTCGAGCTGCTTGCGGGTTGCTTCGTCGAGGTCGGAAGCGAACTGCGCGAAGGCAGCCAGTTCACGGTACTGCGCCAGGTCGGTACGGATACCGCCGGACAGGCCCTTGATGACCTTGGTCTGCGCCGACGATCCCACGCGCGACACCGAGATACCGGCGTTGATGGCGGGGCGGATACCGGCGTTGAACAGGTTGGTTTCCAGGAAGATCTGGCCGTCGGTGATCGAGATCACGTTCGTCGGAACGAAAGCGGACACGTCGCCGGCTTGCGTTTCGATGATCGGCAGTGCGGTCAGCGAACCGGTCTTGCCCTTGACTTCACCCTTGGTGAAGGCTTCGACGTAGTCGGCGTTCACGCGGGCTGCGCGTTCGAGCAGACGGCTGTGGAGATAGAACACGTCGCCGGGGTAGGCTTCGCGGCCTGGCGGGCGGCGCAGCAGCAGCGAGACCTGGCGGTAGGCCACGGCTTGCTTGGACAGGTCGTCATAGACGATCAGCGCGTCCTGGCCACGATCGCGGAAGTATTCGCCCATCGTGCAGCCCGAATAGGCCGACACGTATTGCATGGCGGCCGATTCCGAAGCGGAGGCGGCGACCACGATGGTGTATTCCATCGCGCCGGCTTGTTCCAGGGCACGCACCACGTTCTTGATCGACGAAGCCTTCTGGCCGATCGCGACGTAGACGCAGGTCATGTTCTGACCCTTCTGGTTGATGATCGCGTCGATCGCCACGGCCGTCTTGCCGGTCTGGCGGTCGCCGATGATCAGCTCGCGCTGGCCACGGCCGATCGGCACCATCGAGTCGATGGACTTCAGGCCGGTCTGCATCGGCTGGTCGACCGATTTACGGGCGATCACGCCCGGAGCGACCTTTTCGATCACGTCGGTCATCTTGGCGTTGACCGGGCCCTTGCCGTCGATCGGCTGGCCCAGTGCGTTCACCACGCGGCCGATGAGTTCGGGGCCGACCGGCACTTCCAGGATGCGGCCCGTGCACTTGACGGTGTCGCCTTCGGAGATGTGCTCGTACTCACCCAGAATCACGGCGCCGACCGAGTCGCGCTCGAGGTTCAGCGCAAGGCCGAACGACGGCGTGCCGTCGGCGCTGGGCGGGAACTCGAGCATTTCGCCCTGCATCGCGTCCGACAGGCCGTGCACGCGCACGATGCCGTCGGTCACCGACACCACGGTGCCTTCGTTGCGAATGTTCGCGCTGACGCCGAGACCCTCGATGCGGCTCTTGATCAGTTCGGAAATTTCTGCGGGATTGAGTTGCATGACTCTTTCCTTCTTTCTTTGTAAGGGCTGACGGCCTCAGGCGGCTGCCAGCGCAACTTTCATTTGTTCAAGACGCGCTTTGACGGAGGTGTCGAGCACCTCGTCGCCGACCACCACGCGGATGCCGCCGATCAGCGACGGGTCCTGCTGGACCGTGACCTGCAGCTTGCGGCCGAAACGCTTTTCGAGCGTCGCGGCGACGGTTCCGAGTGCGCTGGCATCGATGGGAAAGGCGCTGTACACCACGGCATCGGACGAACCGCTCTGCGCGTTCGCCAGCGTCCGGAACTGCTTCGCGATTTCCGGCAGGGCGGTGATGCGACCGTTCTCGAGCAACGCCGCCAGGAAGTTGTTCGCTGCGGGCGGCAGTGGCGAACCATGGGCGCCGGCGATCACACCGAGCACCTGTTCAGGCGTGGCCTTGGGGTTGTCCGCGAACTGCTGGAGTTCGGGATTGCCGGCGATGGCCGCGACGCTGTCGAGCCATGCGCTGGCACCGGCCAGGTCCGACGAAGACGCCTTGAACAGCGCTTCGGCGTAGGGACGTGCAATGGTGGCGAGTTCTGCCATGGCTTGATCAGAGTTCCGTTTGCAGGCGGGCCAGCAAATCGGCGTGGACGGCCGGATTCACTTCCTTGCGCAGGATCTGCTCGGCGCCCTTGACGGCCAGTGCAGCGACCTGCTCGCGCAGTGCTTCGCGCGCCTTGACGGCCTGCTGGTCGGCTTCGACGCGGGCGGCCGCAACGATCTTGTTGCCTTCTTCCGTGGCGCGGGCCTTGGCCTCTTCAACGATGGCCTGCGCACGACGTTCGGCATCGGCAAGACGCTGGGCGGACTCGTTGCGCGCCTGACCCAGTTCGACTTCCACGCGCTTGTTGGCGGCGGACAGTTCGGACTTGGCCTTGTCGGCGGCTGCGAGGCCTTCGGCGATCTTCTGGGCACGATCGTCCAGCGCCTTCGCGATCGGCGGCCACACAAACTTCATCGTGAACCCGACAAGAATCAGGAACACGATCATCTGGATGATCAGGGTACCGGTAATGCTCACTTTTCACCCTCTCTTTGGGAATGAATCCGAGGCCATTCAACGAAGAACGACATGGGTTCGACGAGAAAGCCTGGACCCGATTACTTCGGCAGGTTGGCGATTTGCGAGAGGAAAGGGTTGGCCGTTGCGAACCACAGCGCGATACCGGTACCGATAATGAACGCGGCGTCGATCAGACCGGCCAGCAGGAACATCTTGGTTTGCAGTTCGCCCATCAGCTCGGGTTGACGCGCGGCCGATTCGAGGTACTTGCTACCCATGATGCCGATACCGATACAAGCGCCGACAGCGCCCAGACCGATGATCAGGCCGGCGGCCAGTGCGACAAAGCTGATAACTTCCATGATGACTCCTAGAGGACTTTGGTTGAAGAGAAAAGAAAAACGAAATCGAACGGGGTGATCAGTGGTGATCGTGCGCCTGGCCCACGTAGACCAGCGTCAGCATCATGAACACGAAGGCCTGCAGCGTGATGATCAGGATGTGGAAGATGGCCCAGGCCGTGCCCGCGATGATGTGGCCCAGCGCCAGGAAGATGCCGGTGGCCGACAGCGTCCATGCGCCACCCATCAGGGCGATCAGCAGGAAGATCAGTTCGCCGGCATACATGTTGCCGAACAGACGCATGCCGTGCGAGACGGTCTTGGCGACGAACTCGATCATCTGCATCGCGAAGTTGAAGGGGTACAGCGCCCAGTGGTTGCCGAAGGGCGCGGTGAAGAGCTCGTGCACCCAGCCGCCCATGCCCTTGATCTTGATGTTGTAGTAGATGCAGATGAGCAGCACCGAGACCGAGAAGCCCATGGCCACCGAGAGATCGGCCGTCGGCACGACGCGCAGGTAGGCATGATGCGGATCACCGCCGGCGACGGTGTAGGCCTGCCCCCAGAGGTACGGGAGCAGATCGACTGGCAGCAAGTCCATCGCGTTGAGCATGAAGATCCACAGGAAGATCGTCAGCGCGAGGGGGCCGACGAACTTGCGGCTTTCCGCGTTGTGGACGATGCCCTTGGCTTGCTGGTCGACGACTTCGACCAGGATTTCGACGGCGGCCTGGAACCGGCCCGGCACGCCCGAGGTGGCCTTGCGAGCCGCCAGCCACAGAAGCCAGCAACCCAGCACGCCCAGCGCGATCGAGAAGAAGAGCGAATCGAAATTGAGAACGGAAAGGTCGGCGACCCCTCCGGGCTTGGAGCTTTGAAGATGCGTCAAATGGTGAACGATGTATTCACCAGCGGTCATCCCGTGTTCCGCAGCGTTTTCAGCAGCCATCCGTTACTCGTCTCAAAGTTTCAGGCGCCTGGGAGCCAGCATCACTGCCACCCAGGCCGCCTTCATTGTCACCACCAAGCCCACCAGCATCGCCGGCCAACTCAGCGCCACTACCAGCCTTGGCGCGGCGATCAGCATCGCCACCGTCAAGGCCATCTTGACCATTTCCCACAAGAAGAACCCGAACACCGCAGTGCCCGGATTCAGGGAAGAAAACCTCCCGGTCAGACCCCGTGCGAACACCGCAGAGGGAATGACCACTGCCAGCGCGCCATATCCGGCGGACCACCCTAGATTTTGCCTCCCTGTCAGACCCCAGGCGGCCAATGCCACCAGCAGCCCCGCAACGACCTGAATCGCGATCACGCGCCACGGCGAGATCGACGGCTTCCTGTCGCGCAGCCGTTGGGCCTCCTCGGCGGTCAACGGCTTGAAGTCGTCCTCCAGGTCAGGCATGTCCTCATGGACGTCCTTCGAGGCATCACGGGCGATTGTTTTCATTTCGAATGAAGCCCGGATGACGACCCAGAATTTCTACAAAGCCATTGATTATAGGTAAAAAGACACGCCAATCCGGCGGGTTCCAGGGGTGGATCGCGGAAATGATCCTTGCCCCTGACCGTGGAATCACCCTCGGCTTGGAAACCGTTGGGGCGGCCCCACCATAATTCCTCATGCACCCGATCACAGACGCTCTCCCCGACGCACCCTGCTACCTCGACGGCCACTTCACCCCGCTGCGGGATGCCAAAGTCAGCGTGCTGGACCGGGGCTTCATCTTCGGCGACGGCGTCTACGAGGTCGTCCCCGTGTACGGCGGCCATCTCTTCTGCTTCGACGAACACATGGCACGCCTCGGCCGCTCGCTGGCTGAACTGCAGATCAAGAACCCGCTGTCCGTCGCGCAATGGCGCAGCATTGCCACCCGCCTGATCGACGCCGCTCCAGCGACAGTGCGGGCGGGCATGCAGGGCGTCTACATCCAGGTGACGCGCGGCGTGGCGCCTCGGGATCATGCGATGCCGCAAGGTCTGACGCCGACGGTGTTCGTGATGGTCAACCCGATGAAACCGGTGCCCGAGGCGGTGCGCGCCAAGGGCGTGGCCTGCGTGAGCGCGCCGGACTTCCGCTGGCAGAAGGCGCACATCAAGAGCACCAGCTTGCTGGGCGCCGTGCTGGCACGACAGATCAGCATCGAGGCCGGCGCGGCCGAAACCATCATGTTCCGCGGCGACGGGCTCAGCGAGGCTTCGTCGAGCAATGTCTGGGTGGTCAGGAACGGCGCCGTCAGCGGTCCACCCAAGGACGAGTTGGTGCTGGCGGGCATTCGCTACGGCGTGATCGAGCGGATCTGCGCCGACGCCGGGATCCCCTTCACGCTGCGGCGCATTTCGCGCGAAGAGGTCTTCGGCGCCGACGAGCTTCTGCTGTCCTCGGCCAGCAAGGAAGTGCTGCCGGTCGTGACGCTCGACGGACAGACCATCGGAGCCGGTCGCCCCGGCCCCATCTATCAGGCGCTCTACGCCGGCTACCAGCAGGCGAAGGCGCGCAGCACGCACGACAACGGAGTCACCGCATGAGCACCCCCACCCCTCCGGACGCACCGGCCGCGGCCATCGACGCACGTAAGGAATCACTGATCGAGTACCCCTCGAAGTTCCCGATCAAGGTGATGGGCGCCAAGGTCGACGGCTTCGTGCATGCGGTGACGCTGATCGCGGAACAGTTCGACCCGACCTTCGACGCGTCGACGATCGAGCTTCGACCGAGCAAGGCCGGCAACTACCTGGGCGTGACGATCACCGTCACGGCGACCAGCCGCGAACAGCTCGACGACATCTACCGGGCCCTGTCGGGCCACCCCATGGTGAAGGTGGTGCTCTGAACGCTGCCTCGGCGCCTGAAGTCGCGCTGCTCGGCCGCGTCGACTACGCCGAGACCTATGCGGCAATGCGGCAGTGGACGCAGGATCGCGCCCCGGAGACGGCCGACGCGATGTGGATCTGCGAGCACGCACCGGTCTACACGCAAGGCTTGGCGGGCAAGCCCGACCATGTGCTGAACCCAGGCGACATCCCGGTGGTGCAGACCGACCGCGGCGGCCAGGTCACCTTCCACGGACCCGGCCAGGTGGTCGCCTACCCGTTGATCGACCTGCGGCGCGCCGGCTACTACGTGAAGGAATACGTCTACCGCATCGAGGAATCGGTGATCCGTACGCTGGACCATTTCGGCGTCACGGGCCATCGCATGGGCGGCGCGCCCGGCATCTATGTGCGGCTCGACGACCCCTTCTCGCATGCGGCACTGACCGGCCCGGTGCATCCCGACGACCCCTTCCGCGGTCTCGGGAAGATCGCCGCGCTCGGCATCAAGGTCAGCCGCCATTGCACCTACCACGGCGTCGCGCTCAACGTGGCCATGGACCTCGAACCCTTTGCGCGCATCAACCCTTGCGGCTACGCGGGGCTGAAAACCGTCGATCTTTCTACAATCGGCGTTCAAACAACCTGGGACGAAGCCGCGCGGGTGCTGGGCAGCAAGCTCGGCGCCTACCTCGCACCTTGAGCCCCGCCAGAGAGAAGCCATGAGCACACTCAACGTTGTCCGCGACGCGCAAAGCACCGAGGACTACAACCCCCTCGCCAAGCAGAAGGCCGCGGCCAAGCTCTCGCGCATCCCCGTCAAGGTCGTGCAGGGCGAAGTCCTGAAGAAGCCCGAATGGATCCGCGTCAAGGCCGGCTCGCCGACGACCCGCTTCTACGAGATCAAGCAGATCCTGCGCGAAAGCAACCTGCACACGGTCTGCGAGGAAGCCTCCTGTCCCAACATCGGGGAATGCTTCGGCAATGGCACCGCGACCTTCATGATCATGGGCGACAAGTGCACGCGGCGCTGCCCCTTCTGCGATGTCGGCCACGGCCGGCCCGATCCGCTCGACAAGGACGAGCCGCTCAACCTCGCCAAGACCATCGCCAAGCTGCGCCTCAAGTATGTCGTGATCACCAGCGTGGACCGCGATGACCTGCGCGACGGCGGCAGCCAGCACTTCGTCGACTGCATCCGCAACATCCGCGAGTTGTCGCCGCAGACGCAGATCGAGATCCTCGTGCCCGACTTTCGCGGCCGCGACGATCGGGCGCTCGAAATCCTCAAGGCCGCCCCGCCGGACGTGATGAACCACAACCTGGAGACCGCGCCTCGCCTCTACAGGGAAGCGCGCCCGGGCAGCGACTATCAGTTCAGCCTCAACCTGCTGAAGAAGTTCAAGGCACTGCATCCGAATGTGCCGACCAAGAGCGGCATCATGGTCGGCCTCGGCGAGACCGACGAAGAGATCCTGCAGGTGATGCGCGACATGCGCGCGCACGACATCGACATGCTGACGATCGGCCAATACCTTTCGCCCAGCAACAGCCACCTGCCGGTGCGCCGCTACGTGCATCCGGACACCTTCCGGATGTTCGAGGAAGAGGCCTACAAGATGGGCTTCAGCCACGCGGCCGTGGGTGCGATGGTGCGCAGCAGCTACCACGCGGACCAGCAGGCGCACGCCGCCGCCACGCACGCGGCAGACGTCAACGCGTTGCCGCAAGCCTGACGCCCGCCTGCGGAGGCAGGCGCGGACGCAGGCTCTCGATCGCCGCCGCCACCAGGCGATTGATGCCCACGATGTCGTAGCGCTCGGTGTGTGTACGGCCCAGTCGCACCACGACCAGTTGCTCCGAGGGCACGACCACCACGTACTGCCCCAGGTTGCCCAGCGCGTAGAAAGCATCTGCCGGGACATCGGGCATCGGGCGCCTGCCCGAGCCGGCACGGCGATTGATCCACCAGCCCGCGCCGTAGGGCGTCCCCAAGGTCGGCGTGGTCGACCAGTCCACCCAGCCCTCCGGCAACAGGCGCTGCCCTTTCGCCGTGAGCCCGTCGCGCCGGTACAGTTCGCCGAAGCGCGCCCAGTCGCGCGCCGAGGCCAGCACGTAGTGCCCGCCGACCGGTGTTCCGGACTCGTCCATTTCCATCGTGGCATGTCGCATGCCCACAGGACCGAACAAGCGCTCGTGCGCGAAGCGCTGCACCGCGTCGGCATTGCCGCCGACCGCGTCGCGAACCTCGCGCGCCGCGAGCTGCGTGCTTGCGCTGCTGTAGCCCCAGCGCCTGCCCGGCGGCGCGAGGACGCGAGCCTGACGGGCGAACGCGGCCATGTCTTGGCCGTGCACGTAGAGCATTCGATTGGAAGGATCGAAGCCGCTGCCCACCTCGTCCAGGTCGAGGCCGCTCGTCATGCGCATGAGTTGCTCGAGCTTGATGCCCGCCCTCTCCCCGACGGCCCAGGCGGGCCTCGTATCGACATTCAACCGACCTTCGCGCACGAGCACGCCGACCAGTGCATTGGTCACCGACTTGCTCATCGAGAACCCGAGCAAGGGCGTGTCGGGCCCGTAGCCCGACGCGTAGCGCTCGCCGATCACGCGTCCCTTGCGCATGACCACGACAGCCTTGGTATGGCGCGCGGCATGCGGGTCGTTTTCGGCGAAAGCCTCGGCCAGCGCCGACTGCAGGATCGGTGACCGTGCGGTGATCGCGGCGCCTTCGGACGGCCCCGGCGCGGCGGACCGCGCGGAAACGCCGGCTGCGGGCACACGCGCGTCGTGATCCTCGACCAGCATGCATCCTGTGGCGCCAAGATAAGCCGCGCGACTCGCGAACGCACCGCCGATGGTGGCTCGAACTTCGTGGCGCTCTCGATCAACTTCGTAACGCGTGAGCGGTGCCACCCAGCGAAACCCCGGACGAGGCGCCAGACTCTCACCGAAGGCCTCCTGCGGATCCAGTCCGCCGACGAAAGTGTCCGAGCAGATGTCGTGGGCCGTGACGCCCGTCGCGACGCGCAGCGCCAGATCCGGCCGCAGCCACGCGCCGAGCCCCCAAATTCCGACACAGAGAAGGGCCGCGACAAGCGACCCGCGCAAGAGTTTCATCCTGAAGATTCCGGAGGCTCCGCAGGCCGGCCGCGGGTCTGGTTCAGGACCAGTTGCACGATCACCAGAACGATCGCGAGCAGCAGCGTGGTCTCAATGCCCGCCAGCGGCACGCAGAGGCCGAGCGCGATCGCTGCGAAGCGGGAAAAGCGAGTGTCCCGGCGAGCGCTCCGCCAGCCCGAGCGCACCATGCGCCATCCGACCAGCGCCAGCGTCCCCGCAATGGCGGCGTGGGTCACATGGGCCAGCGCCGGCGACGCGATCCAGGCGAGCAGGAGCAAGAGCATGGAAGACATCACGGCCGCCGAGCGCGTGACGGCGCCGGCCTCGATGTGGGCCGAGGTCCGATTGAAGGAACCCGAACAGGCGAAGCCGCTGGTGGCGGACGCAGACAGGTTGGAGAAGGCCTGCGCCAGCAGCTCACGCCGGCAGGCACGGTGATCGGCGTCGGGGGCGACCGAGCGAAGGATGATGACCGACTGGAGACTCGCCACCACCGCAATGCCGAACGCGCTCGACACCAGTTGCTTGAGGATGTAGAGCTCGTCGGCATTGAAGGTCGGCCATCGAAGGACGTCCCATGTCAGTTGCAGATGGCCCACCCGTTCGAGCCGTGTCGCCCCGGCACCGACGAACAGGTCCAGCACGCCGCCCGCGATGGCGCCGAAGAGCATGGCGGCCACCAGCGACGGCATCCACGGCGTGCGCAGTCTGGCGAAGCATTGCCCGGCCGCGACGGACGTCAGCGTGACCAGCAAGGCCCATGGATTTGCATCCGCCCATCGCTGGAAATACACCCAGGGCATTGCCCAGGTCGGCAGGTCGGGCGCGACCAGCAGGCCCATCGCTGGCGCCATCTGGCTGCCCAGCATGAGCATGCCGATCCCCATGTTGAGGCCGGTCGCGGTGTACTGCGGCAGCAGTGAGAAGAAGCGGCCGATGCCGCACCAGGCGCCGGCGAACTGCACCATGCCGACCATCGCGGTCAGCGTGGCTGCGAACAGCAGGTATTCCCCGCTGCCGGGCACGCCGAGCGGAAGCAAGGCGATGCCGAGCATCATCGCGACGGCCGTGTTGGGGCCCGACAGCAGGACGCCGGAGGGTCCGAGCAGTGACGCGACGATGACGGGGATGACCGACGCGTAGATGCCCATCTCCGGCGGCAGCCCCGCAAGCACGGCGAACGCGATGCCCTGCGGCAACATGATCAAGGCCGACACCCAGGCGGCCCGCAGGTCGCCCCGCAAGGGACGCCACGCCAGGACGGCACTGCGTCCGGGCAAGGTGCGGCGGCGCCGCATCGGACGCGCGGCGCCCGGGGCCACGACCAGGGCTTTGGCGGAACTGTCGGACACCAGCGAGCTACTGCGCGAGAAGGCCGGGCACCAAGCCCTTGCGTGGATCGGGCCAACGTTCCTGAAGCCCCATCCACGCGGCCACGTCCAGGGCTTCCTGGTCGGTCAGGTTCGGATTGCCCAGCGGCATGTTGGCCTTCAGGAAGCCGGCCAGCAGGTCCATGCGGTGCATCCCAGCGCCCTTGTTGAAACTGCCGAAGCCCCACACCGGCGGCACGGCATAGGTGCCCGAGCTGTCCTGGTAGCCCTGGCCTTCGCCTTGCTCACCGTGGCAGCTCGCACAGCG
Organism: Variovorax sp. P5_A3; assembly: GCF_056400665.1. Lineage (NCBI taxonomy): Bacteria > Pseudomonadati > Pseudomonadota > Betaproteobacteria > Burkholderiales > Comamonadaceae > Variovorax > Variovorax sp. P5_A3. The sequence goes on from NZ_JBFUKW010000009.1 coordinate 176,812, forward strand.
CTGCGCATAAATCTGCTTGCCCCTCAACGGGTTGGGATCGGAGCCAGTACGCGGAATGGTGGGGAAGCCTCGCCCCGGCTGTTCGACACCGATGGGTCGATCGATCGCCAGCCATTGCAGGTACGCGATCAAGGCCCGCATCTCATGGCTGTCCTGCGGCGGCGAGAAGCCGTTCATGCTGAAGCGGAAGCACTGCTGGATGCGCTCTTCGAGCGTGACGACGCGATCGACCTTGGAGACATAGGCCGGGTACATGCCGAACGCGGCCCACATCGGCGCCGCGTTGGCCTTCCGCCCCGCGTCCAGGTGGCAGCTCGCGCAGGTCAGGCGATTGCCGGTGTAGATGCGCGCGGCCTTCGGCGTCTGGGTGAACACCCGGTAGCCCTGGTAGACCAGTTCGCCGTGCTTGTCCGGCGGGAACTGCGCGCGCGCGCTGCTGTCCCCGCCCTCGGGCTCGGGCTCGGCGGGGAGACCGCAGCCCGCCAGCGCCAGCCCCAGTGCGGCAGAGAGCCAAAGCACCAGACGTTTCATTCGGCAATCAGGGCTTGATGTAGGCGTAGCGTTCGGCGCCCTGAAGCCGCGTCAGCTCGACCACGCCGGACGGAACCGTCGAGACATTCGCAATGAGCGACGACGCGGCGATGTTGGTCTTCTTCATCGACATTTCGCAAGCCACGAAGTGCACGCCCTTGGCCTGCAGGCCCGCGATCGCGCTGCCGAAGTCGCCCTGGCGATCGCGCTCGCCCTTGACCAGCGAGAAGATGCCGCGCCCATTGGCCACCAGCGAAATGCTGGCATTGGGCGTGGCCGCCAGCTGGTTGTTGATGTTGTTCAGCGCATGCCGCAGGGAGCCGACGTCGTCCACGTGGTAGACCACGCGAAGGCCCGCGGGCGCGGTGTTCGCGGCGGTCGCCGGCTCGGCCGCGTTCGCCTGGGCGATGGCCGCAGGCGCTGCTGCCGCGATCAGCAAGCCGGCAACGACGGCCGAGACAAGGGAAGCATTTTTCGATTTCATGAGAGTTCCAGGTTCAGGATGAGACAGGGGAGTGAGGGCTGACGGTCCAGGGCGACGCATCGACCGCCCCGGCCCACGAGCGGGAGATGCCAAGGGCGCAGAAAACACCCGAGGTCGCGGAAGCGAACAGGACCGCGTTGCCGCTGTCCAACGCATCCGGCTGCGCGAAACGCTGAAGGAAGTTCGCGAAGGGATCGCAGCAGAAGACATGGCCGACCTCGCCGATGTTCTGGCTGTGCAGCTTGTGCCGGGGCAGACCCAGCAGGTCCATCACGCGCTTGAACGCCGAGAGGTTGGCGTTCATCGGCAGCACGGCATCGACATCCTCGGGCTGCCATCCCGATTCAGCCATCACCTGCGCCATCATCCGATGGGCGAGCAAGGGGTAGTTGAGGACATAGCGCTGGCCCAGTTCGGCGCTCTTGGCGGTGCCGCGGTAGTAGCGGCTGTCGATCGAGTAGGCGATGTGTCCGATCCGGTTGAGCGGGTTGTCGCGACGGATCAGCAGCGCCAGCGCGCCATCGCTCTGGATCGCGTAGGCCCCGACGTTCCGGTACGGCTCGCCGAAGACCTTGTCGGCGCTGACGATCAGCACGTTGTCCAGCGTGCGGTGCTGCCACATCAGGGTTCGGATGAGGCGCACCGCGCACATGACCGATGCGCAGTTCTGCTGGGAGATCGAATACCCGATGGCGTTGCGCATCCCGAAGCGCTTCATGACCACTGCGGGGACGCTGGCCGGCGCGGCCATCGTGCTCATCGTGCCGGCATGGCAGAAGATGACCAGGTCGATGTCGGCCGGCGTGAAACCGCCGGCGTCCAGCAGCTTCTGCACACCCGCGCAACCCAGGCCTTCGATGTCGAGGTCCGGCGCCACGTGGTAGTTCGCCAGGCCGTTGGACACCATCGTGGGCAGCAGCTTCCGTGCGGCCGGTCCTGCGGACGCGGCCCATTCGTCGAGATGCTTCCTGATCGGCGGCACGTAGCTGGCGCCGGCCGCGATGCCGAACTGAGGAAGCGCCAAGGGGTCGACGGCCTTCAGACCGATCGTGTCAGGACGCAGCATGCGAACTCTCCGTTGTTGCCGGCGCACCAGGCCAGCACCGGGCGGTCGAGGCCGGGCTGGCGCTCGAGCGCCGACAGCCGCACCAGCAGATCGGCCGATGCGATGTACTCGGCCCGGAAGCCGGTGGGCCTTTCGGCCCGCAGCGCTGCCAGGCCGGCCAGGCTGTGGACTTGACGCTCCAGCGCGGCATCGGGACATACCGGCACCACCGCGCCAAGGTCGCCGGCCGTGAGGCCCAGGTGGCCCAGGCATCCCGCGATGTGCGCCGCGCAAGAATCGGCGAAACATTCCCGTTCGGCGCGGGGCCAGCGCTGATGCGCCCGCAGATCGGTGGCGAAATGATGAACGGCGACGTGATGCAAGCGCCAGCCGACCCGCTTCTCGCGGCCGATCACCGCCGCAGCGGCCACGTCACGCCAGTGCATGCGCCACGGCCGGTTGGGCGCCTGGCCGAAGAGCAGCTTGTCGGCCGCGACCACGAGCACGTTCTGCAGCGCCTCCGGTCCTTCGATGAGTCCCGTGGCCAGGTCCAGCGCAATCGGCACGCCGGTGTTGTGCACCTGTGAGATCGAGAAAGGAAAGGCGCCGCGCAATCCCAGTTCGAACTGCACGCGTCCGACACTGGAGTCCGTCGGCTGTTGGTCCGGCGCGGCGTGGCAATAGACGAGACCGCCGACTGTCTCCTTGTCGAATCCGACGACGGCGCGCTTGGCGACGAGCAGCGCCAGCTCCACGGCACTGAGATCACCGTCCCGCTTGCTTGCCAGCGGTATCACTGCGGCGGGGTAGCGCATGGACGACCGGGACAACACGCGGCGAAGGACGCTGGGCGCATCGAAGCCATCGCCCAGGTTGGCGCGTCGTGTGACGAGCGCACGACGCAAGCCCATGCATTCGTCGATGGAGCCTTCGTGCGAAACGATGGAAGAGAGATAGACCATGACGTGCGAAGCCATCAGTCGCAGAAGGTGGGCAGGCGCGCACCCTCCAGCGGGACCATCCGGCGCGGCATTGCGGGCCGCACCTCGATATCGGAAAGGGTGTAGTAGCCGGCGAATCCGACCGCCCCGGCCAGTACGCGGCAGCCGGCGGCGGCGCCATCGATGTCGAGCCAACGCATCAATCCGATCCAGGGATCGGCGCCGAAGCAGTGTCCCCATTGCGCATAGAAGTTGGGCATCAATGCGGCCTTGCCCACCACGCGCTGCGCCGTGGCATACAGGGGCGGCCGGCTGAACGGAATGAAGGTCGGCAAGGCCGCGTCGCGCCCGGCATTGCGCTTTCGCAGTGCCATCAGGAGTTCGCCGTAGGCGCTGTTGGCGAACGGCCCGCCGCACTCCGGCGGCTGAGCCTCGGCCGGCAGCTCGAACAAGAGGCTGGTGATCCCGAATCCGGATCGTCCGACCACGGGATGCTCCAGCACCCAATCCAGTTGATGCACGTCGACATCCACCAGCAACAGCGCCACCCGTCGCACAACGGTATGCCGCATCAGATGACGCAGCGCATAGCCCCAGCCCGCACACTGATAGGCGTTGACGATGCCCTGTGGCCGGTGGCCCGAATGCGCTTCGACGGCGGACACGAAGCGTTCCACCGCGAGCGCCGAACTCGTGAAGTTCGGCCCGAGGATGCTCGATGCCACGACCACCGTTTCCGGGATGAAGCCCGTCGTGGCGCATGCGTCGCGCAGTTGCTCGCCGGCGAGCCGTCCGGCCAGCGCAACGCGCTCTACCCAGTCGGCCTGGTCGCTCGCGAAGGGCGGCTCGACGCGCCCGTGCCAGATGCCGCAAAGCTGCGGCACGGCGGCATGGTCCGGCGTGGATGCGCTGCTCATGACGACGGTCCCGCGCGCACAGGCTCGTTGCGAAGTTCGACCCGGGTCCAGGGGCCGACCTGCACACTGCCGATCGCGTAGTAACCACTGAAGGCGAAGGACCCGAGCGTGACGCACTCCGGCACTGCCGGCGGCTGGGCACGCAGCCGCTCGATCACGCCGATCCACGGGTCGGCGCCGAAGCAGTGGCCATAGTCGGCGTGCCGGTTGGGCGCCAGGCAGTCACCGACGGAGCGCCTGGCAATGCGGTCGAGCCCTTCAGGCATGAACGGCAGGAAGGTCGTCACAGGACCGGTGGTCCTGCGGCGCGCGCGCAGCGCATGCAGCATGTCCGTGAAGCCATGGTTCGGAAGCGGCCCGTCGCAACAAGGCGGCACGAGGCCCGACGGCATTTCCAGCCCGACCGTCGTGACGCCGTAGCCGATCTTTCCGAGATTGACTTCGTACTCGCGCGAGAAGAGTTCGTGCAGGTCCGCGTCGAGGATCGTGAGCGTCAGCCAGCGGCAGTCCGTGTGCTGCGCCGCGAAGCGGATCGCGTAGCCCCAGCCCGCGCACTGGTAGGCCTGCAGCAACCCGGCCGGACGTTCCCCGCAGCGCGCCGTCACCGCATCGAAGAAGCCCCGCCGGTAGACATCCCATCCGGTCGCGACCTTGCTCAGCATCGAGGTGCAGACCAGGTGCATGCGTGAGCCGCCCATCATGGCCTCTCCCACGCGCGCGGACTGGTCGCCAAGCTCGTCCCGCAGCCACGCCAGGCGATCCTCGAAGGACGCCTCGTCGCCCAACAGGGGCGCGACGACGCGTGCATGCACGATGGCATGCAGCTTCGCCAGGGGGCGGCCATCCGCCGCATGGACGGTCTTGCTCATGCGGCCTCGGCGAGGGATTGCACCTGCAAGCCCTTCAGTCGCTGCATGAAAGCGCATTCGCCGACGAAGCGCGAGAACGCCGCCAGCCCGGACTCGATAGCGACCGGCGCCAGCAGCGCCACCGACAACGCATTGCGCCCGTGCTCGATACCATCGGCCCGCAGATCATGCTGGACCACCACCACATTGCGACGCCCGGAAGCCAGCACGCTCGGCACCATGTCCGCCGGCCAGTGCACCAGGATGACATCGGCCGCGAGCAGGTCGGCAGGCAACTGGACGTTGAAATCAGGTCCATACGAACGGATCAGCATGCAGCCCAGGTCCGGAACATGGGCTCGCAGATCCCGCGCGATGCCGGCCAGGATGGCGTTTCGCTCGCTCAGGGACATCAGCACCGGCGACTCGCAGCGGTGCTCGAACTCGACGACGTGGGCGTATTCCTCGGCCCGGTTCATCGGCACGCACTGCAGCTCGGCCTTGTGATGGCCGCCGGCGAATGGCGAGCGCGCATAGACCCCGCCAGCGCACCAGCCGCTCAGGGGCCCCAGGCCCGCCAGATGACCCGTCATTCCGCTCATGCCGTTGCTCGCGTTCATGCAGTGATGTAGCGCTGGGCCTGGCGCAGGTTGAGAAATCCCGTGGGCGAATAGCTGTGGTACGCGCCGCAGTGGTCGAACACCAGCATGTCGCCGGGGTTCGGCAACGCCGCAACGGGCAGGCTCCCGATCACGTCGGCCGGGCTGCAGCTGCTGCCCACCACCTTGAGCGATTGCGCGCCAATTGGCATCGGTGCCGGGCTCTCGGACAGCCGCACCAGCACCGGCTCGCGCCGGCGCTTCACGAAGTGCTCGGTCTGCGCGAGGCTGAAGCACTGGGCCATGCCGCCGTCGCACACCACGATCGGTCCTTCGCGCAGTTCCTTGGTCGCGACCACGCGCGTGACGAAGCGACCGGCGCGCGAGAACATCGAGCGTCCGGCTTCATGCAGCACGCGCACCTGCGCTTGCAGGCCCTTGAGGCTTTCGCGATAGCCGGCGAAGTCGGGCGCGGTCTGTCGCCAATCGCCGCCGAGGCCCGCGCCGATCAGCGCCAGTTGAAGATCCACCGCGGAATACCGGCCGAGTTCGTCGACCAGCGCCGTCAGCCGCCGCGCGATCGGCTGGGCGCTGGGCGCAAAGCTGTGCGAGCCGGCGAAGACGTGCAGTCCGATCACCTTGAGCTTCGAACCACCGTCGGACAGACGCGCGATCTGGCCGTGCAACTCGCTCACTTCCATCCCGAAGTGATCCGCAGCCGGACCTTGCTGTTCGAGCAGGCCGGCCGCGTTGACGCGCAGCACGATGCCCAGGGGCGCGCGATGCGCGGCCTTCGGCTCTTCGAGGACCTGCTCGATCAGCCGGATCTGGTGCGGGCTGTCCGCCACCAGCGTTGCGCGGCAGGCCACGGCGGCAGCGGCCAGTTCACGGTCCATCGCAGGCGTGTTGACGAAACGCGGGACGCTCATCCGGCCCATCGTGAGGTTCAGCTCGCCGAGGGAGGCGACCTCGATCCCACCAGTGAGCGCATGGCTGCACCGCACGAGCAGGTCGAGCAATGGGCAGGCCTTGACGGAAGCGACAACCTCGGTTCCGAGCTGGCGCCGCAACTCGGTCAGGTCGTCCATCACGACCGCCGGGTCGAAGAGATAGCAAGGTGTTTCAAGCTGGGCCAGCGCGGCCGGGTCCGACGTCATCGCTTCTGCTCGACTTGCCGGGGCGCCAGGGCGCCGAGCTGGGTGTCGATGTCGCGCAGGGTCGTGTACTGCGTCAGTTCGATCGACGTTGGATCGATGCCGGTGCGATAGATCTGCTCGCAGATCATGACGAGCTCGACGACGCGCATCGAATCGAAGCCCAGTTCGCCGATGGCAACGTCCGGGTCGATGCTGTCGCGTTCCATCGCGTTCTTGACGTGGTCCGTCAGCAGGCCGAGGGTGTCTTGTTCGATCATGTTGTCCATTCCTTGAAGATGAAATCGGTGATGGCTATTGCTCGTGCCAGCGGAAGCTGAGCGACGCGACCAGCGCGAACACCCCTGTCCACCCCGCCATCTCGGCCAGGCTGCGCAGGTGCGGTCCGAAGCCGTCGCCCTGGATGAAGACGTGGCGCAGCACGTCCACCAGCAGTGCCGGCGGCAGGTGCGCCATCACCGCGCCGACCGCCGGCGGCATGGCGTTCATCGGCATGGTCAGGTCGCACAGGAAAAGCAGCGCGATGTAGACCAGGCCGGTGAGGAAGTTGGCGGCGGAGAGCGTCGCGATGCGCGCGCCCATGGCGGTGCCGAGGGCGAGCAGCATGCAGCCGCCGAAGAGCATCACCAGGCCGCCGCGCAACACCTGGCCCACGCCCAGGGAAAGCGGAACGTCGAAGAAGCAGTGCGCTCCGGCGACCAGCGCGCACGAGGCCAGCATCAGCAGCAACAGGCGCGACAGCAGCATGCCCAGCAGGAAGGTGGAAGCCCTGACCGGCATGCATGCCAGCATCTTGAAGCCGTTGCGCTCGCGGCGGTAGGCCAGCGAATTGCAGATGGAGTTCATGCCGGCGGACAGCATCGCCATCACCATCGTGCCGGTCAGGACGTAGTGCACGAAGGACAGCGCCGGCAGCGCGCCGCGCGGGTCGTCCCTCACCTCGATGAGCGGTCGGTGGTCGCGCACGTCGGCCTCGAACTTGAGCGTCAGCGCTCGCATCACGCGAACCACCAGCTGCGCGGGCAACCCATCCTGTGCAAAGGTGACGCCGACGGGAATCGGACGGCCTTGCTCGATGTAGTGGCCGAAGCCTTCGGGGATGGTGACCCGGGACGCGCCGTCGGCCACCGGTGCCTCCTCCTCGGCGATGCTCAGTTCGGCCGGAATCGACTCGCTCGCGGAGAAGGTCCTTCGGATCTCGTCGATGTAGCGCCGGGAGATCGCCGTGCCGTCCAGGTCCACGATCTCGACGGTCTGCTGCGGGAGATTTCCCTCGCGGCCGAACGCGAACAGCATCATGAACATGAAGAAGAACGGGAACAGGAAGATCCAGAACAGGGCGGACGAATCTCTGGCCAGGATCTTCAGTTCGTTGACGACCAGACGGGGCAGCTTCCAGCGCATCACGATGCCTTGGCGCAATGGCGCAGCAGGTCGGCGAGATGGCTGCGCCCGACTTCGACGGCCAAGGCGTCGGGATGGCCCATCAGGGCATTCGCGACGTCGGCCAGGGACGTGGACGACGCCACGCTGAGGTTCTGCTGCTCGACGAGCGGCACGCGTTCGAGATTGAACTTGCGCTGCAGATGGAATGCCAGGCTTCGCGCGCTCTTTGCGTCCCTGCATTGGACGGTCAGCCTGAACGCGCCGACCAGATCGCGGCACAGGTCCGCGGTCGGCGCGTGGCGCACGATGCCCTCGCGGCTCAGCCAGGCCGTGTGCGAGACCAGCGCGAGCTCCTCGGCGGTGTGGCAGCACATCACGACGGTGGTGTCTCGCATCTCGCCCAGCAGATCGCGCAGGCGGTGGGCGAACTGCGGGTCCAGGCCCGTGAACGGCTCGTCGAGGAACAGGATGCGCGGCGCGTGCGCCAGGGCGAGGAACAGCTCGACCCGCTGCGTCTCGCCGCGAGAAAGGAATTCATAGAGCCGCCGCGACAGGGCGGGAATGCCCAGCGCATCCATGACGCGCCCGGAGGTCGAGGGGTACAGGCTGCGGTGCAGCGCGACCATTTCGCTCACGCGGGGACGGCCCGGAAAGAACGCCCGCTGAAGCTGCACGCCCAACTGCCGACGCAAGGCCGGGCGGCGCTTCCACTGACCGAGCGGGATGTCGAGCATGTCGCCCTCCGTCACCGTCGTGGCGCGCAGGCCGAGGATGGCCTCCACCAGGCTGGTCTTGCCGACGCCGTTGCGGCCGATGATGGCGACCTTTTCGCCTGCACCGATCCGCCAGTCGCTCACCTGCAGGTGGCGCTCCGGCATCGGCACGACGAGCCGGTGCAGGTCCAGGGCCCAGGACGACGCTGCGCTGCTCACACCCCGCCTCCGCTGTGCAATTCGACGCACAGCCTTCGCAGTTGGGGCCGGTCGATCTTGCCGTTGACCGAGCGTGGCAGCTCGGGCAGGAGCACGATCCGGGGCACCATGTAGGACGGCAAGGCCTTGCGGCACTGCGCTTCCAGGCTGCTCTTCAGCAGCTCCGGCTCGCCGCTGTCGACGGCTGCCACGACGGTGGCATAGATCGCATCGCCCAGGTCGCCGGCCGGCACACCGAACACGGCGACCTCGCGCACCTCGGGCCACGCCGCGATGAGGCCCTCGATCTCCGTCGGACTGATGCGGTAGCCGCTCGACTTGATCATTTCATCGCGCCGCCCGATGAAGTACAGGAAGCCCTCGGCATCCCGCGTCACGATGTCGCCGGACCAGACGGCGTATTCCGGCGTCAGGCCGCCGCACAGGCGGCTCGGGAGCGGTCGGAAGCGCTCGGCCGTCCGGCCCGGGGCATTCCAGTAGCCCAGCGTGACCAAAGCCCCGCGATGGACCAACTCGCCAGGCTCGTCGGCAGCGCAGACCTCGCCGTCGGCATCCAGCACCAGGATCTCCGCACCGGGGATGGCCTTGCCGATGGAGCCGGCACGGCGATCCACTTCGGAAGGATCCAGATAGGTCGAACGGAAAGCCTCCGTGAGCCCGTACATGAGGAAGGGGCGTGCGGCGGGAAAGATCGCTCTCAACTGCGCCAGCAAGCCCGCATTCATGTGCCCGCCGGTGTTGGCGAACAGTCGCACGCCGCGGGTGTCGACCTTGTCCCACGGGGCTTGCACCAGCAGCGACCACAGCGGCGGCACTGCGGTGATCATCGTCACGCCCTGGCTCGCGACAAGGCGCGCGATGACCGGGGCGAGCATCGGCGTGTGCAGTACCACGCGTGCGCCGACGGCCAAACCGGTGGTGAGTTGGCTCAGGCCCGCATCGAAGCTGATGGGGAGCAGCGCCAGCACGACATCGTTCTCCGTCGTGCCCAGGTAGCTGTTCACGGCCCGGCACCCGGCCACCAGGTTGCGGTGCGAAACCACGACGCCCTTGGGCTGGCCGGTCGAACCCGAGGTGTAGAGCAGTGCCGCGGGATCGTCGTCGATGCTGCGATGCAAGGGCGCCGACCCGCGGACGATCTCCGGCAGCGAGCCGGGCTGGTCGCACAGGACCACGCGGATCTTCAGGTCCTCGAAGCCGCCGCCTAGTTCGTCCTGGCGCGTGGTCGTGGTGAACAGCAGCTGCGCAGTGCAGTCGAGCAGGATGTGGCGCAGCTGGTGCTGCTTCAGCTTGGGGTTCAGCGGCACAGCGATGCCGCCCGCATGCATCGCCGCGAGGACGACCGCGCAGGCGTCAATGGACTTGTCCATGAAGACCGCGACGCGGCCCTTGTCGCGCAGCCCAAGCGCGATCATCGCCTGCGCAAAGTACGCGACCCGCTGCACCAGCGCGGCGTAGCTCAGTTCGCTTCGCTCGTCGACCAGGGCGACCTTTTCGGGATGGCGTGCCGCCGAGTCGAGCAGCAGGGTAGCTATCGATTCCATCAGGAAAACTCCCCTGGCATGCAGGTCGCAATGAATTCGCTCATGACTAGAGAAAGTAGGTGAAGCCGAGAAGCAAGGCCCGGCGAACGGGGTCGCTGCCGTACAGGCTGTCCGCGCCGCCACCGGTCGTGACGAGCGTGCCGCGCAGCCGGGCGGCCGGACTCAACCTGTACTCGAGGGCCATCTGGAAGAGCCAGGACTGGTCGTCCAGGCTTCGGTTGATGAAGGCGCTGAAGTAGAGGTCGCGGAATCCGACCTGGTCCCACTGCGCGCGAAGGAAAACGCTGCGCTGCGACAGCGGCTCCTGCATGGCATTCGCGTAACTCCTGACGTACCAGGCGAGCGCGGCCCCCGCGGGGCCGGATGAACCCGTGGCCAGCCACCGCTGCCATTCGGCCGAATCGAACCCGGCCTGGTGGTAGTTCAACTGCGCGCTGAGGCTCAGGCCCGAGCTGCCGGTCCATGTGGCGCCGATCGCCGCGTCGTTCTGCCAGGACTTGCCGGGCCGCGCCTGCCCCATGGCAAGGGCCTGGGGCGGCAGGTCGCCGATCGCGACGCCGCTTCGCAGCGCCTGCTGCATCAGCGAATACCCCTGTCCGCCCGAATATTCGAAGAACATCGTGGTCTGCTGGCCGTAGCCCCGCGTCAGGTTGGTTCCGACGTGCCACCCCTGCGTGTCCCTGAAGGCCAGGACCTCGGGACTGCCGAGCGACGGCGCATCCAAGGCCGCCTTCAGCAGCACGCGCCGCTCGCCGTTGGTGTCTGCGAGGCGCAGTCGCTGGGTGGGCGGGTCGAACGCAATCCCCTCGGGGCTGGTGAGCTTCGGCGCCACCGCCACCATCAGCGCGCTCTGCGCGTCGATCCGCTGGGCGGCCAGCATGACCGTGCCCAGGCGATTGTTTCGTTGCACCTCGGGATCGCGGGTGCTGTAGTCGACGGCCGAGCGCGACTTGAAATAGTCGGTCGGGTTGTAGCCCACCGCGGCACCGTTGCGGACGTTGATGCGGCCAGCCTCGACCACATCGCGGTCGTTGGCCCGCCATTGAACAGCCGCCTCCCGCAGGTCGAACTGTTCGTCACGTGAAGTGATGCCGTCGCGCGTGCGCGACACGCCAGCTCTCGCGCTGGCCCGGGCGCTCAGGTCCGGTCGCATCTGCCACTCTCCTCGCGCATCGATGATGCCGCGCTCGACCTGGCGCGTGGATGCGGCCGAGGCGATCGGCACCAACGGCTTTCGCCGATCGTCGGATTCCACGTTCAGTTCGACGTAGATCGCGCCGATGCGCTGCGGCTTCAGCAGTGGCTCGTCATCGTCGACGAGCACGGCAGACGGAATGCGGTCGGCGTCGTCCGGGGCGTGCTGCGCCGCAAGACCGACATGGACCCCGAGCATGCAGAGGCTTGTCACAAGCAGCTTCATGGGCGTGCGGCCTCGCCGCCATCGCGCAGCCTGGGCAGGTATTCGCGGTTGAACCAGTTGTCTGGAATCTCCTGGGCGACGTAGCCGGTGAGCACGAGTCGGGTGATCACGCTCTTGTCCACCTCGTCCAGGATCACGACCTCGCCGGGCCGCAGCTCGCCGAGCTGCTGGCTGAACTTCCGATAGAAGGCCAGCTTGAGAGCCCGCCCGCTGTCCACGAAGAAGCGCGCCTTGACCGGCTGAAAGGTGCCGCGCTCGATCCAGTATTCGATGCGCATGTAGACCGCCGCCGGGGACGCGGCCTTCAGTTCGATGCGCCAGGTCTCGCGCTGGACGTTGTCGGCGTCCTTGACGGTCTCTTCGCTCACCATGCGCGGCGTGTAGTCGAGCCCGAAATTCACGCTCATGACGTCGCCGTTGGCCGCTTGCCCGACCAGGCGCTGCTGAGGCGAGATCCGGATGCTGGCGGAGGAAGCGGGGTCGTAGAACCAGAAAGCCTTGTCGTCCATCAGGATGGCCTTGCCATGGTCGGCGGCCGGCTCCAGATAGCGCGCCAGGTTGCGAAAGCGCCCCGTCGCGGCTTCGGGCTTGGAATGCAACACCAGCGTTGCCGCGTCGCGTGCGCGTCCGTTGCGGAACTCGGTCAGCCGCAGCCGGACCCGGAAGGGCTGCTGCGGATTGCGGATCCGGTCGGCGCGCGCAACGGCACGCCGGGCGAGATCGTCGTCCTGCGCGAGGACGCGGAATGGCGAGATCGCGATCGGCGATGCAGAAGCAAGCTGCAGGAGTAGGCGTCGACTAAACATGGCGAAGCGCATCGACGATGGGCATGCGGGAGGCGCGGTGCGCGGGAAGCCATGCAGCCAAGGCCGCGACGGCGATCAGCAGCACCCATGTGCCCCCGATCAGGCCGGGACTGCCGAACAGGTACAGCCTGAAAGGCAGCACGCCCGCTGAAGTCGGCGGACTCCAGACGAGGCCACAGCGGTTGACCACGAACACGATCAGGATGGCCAGCACCACGCCGACCGTGACGCCGAGAAGCCCTTGCAGCGCACCTTCGAGGATGAACAGGTTTCGCAGGCTGCTGCGCTGCACGCCCAGCGCGCGGGCGGTGCCGATCTCGCTGAACCGCTCCATCACGCTCATGCCCATCGTGTTCATGATGGTGAAGAGCACGATCGCGCCGATGACCAATGCGACGAAGCCGAACAGGAAGGCGAAGAAGGCCTGCGTCTGAGCGTAGAGCGAATTGAGTTCGACGAAATCGCGAACCTCGAGATCCAGCCCGCGCGCCTCGAAGAGCCGCCGCAGCGCGGTGCGCGCCGCGGGCACTTCCTCGGTTCGCTGGAGCTGGATGTTGATCGCGGTCGCGCGCGGCGCGCCACGGCCGTAGACCAGGCGCTGGGCGTTGCCCAGCTGCATGACGATCAGGTTGTCATTGAGTTCCTTGACGCCATGGACGTCAACCCGCTCCACCGCGGCCGACATGACGTTCGGCGCCCCGCCCGCGGTCGCGGCCAGGAGTTCGATGCGGGGCACGTCGTCCGACGGCGCATCGTCGTCGCTCGTGTGTTCGCGCTGGCTCAGCAGGACCAGGTCCTCGTCTTGCGCAGCAGGCACGGCCGGCTCCGTCCGGACCTTGGGGTGTCGGGGGCAGGTGCCAAGGCTCGCGCCGCCGCACAAATGCAGGATGCGGGCTAGACCTGATCCGACAGCCACACCATCGTCGCGCGCCAGCGGCGAACTGGTCGCCTCGATGCCTTCGAGCCCATGCTGATTCCATGTCAGCATGCGAAGCCGGTCCGCCGGAACGACGCCTTGGCCGAAGAAGGTCTTGGAAGCGCCCGCCTGGTAGTTGCCAGCCACGCCGGCAACCACCTGGACCGGCGTCGCGACCCGCAGCAGCGGCTGCATGCCGGGGTCGCTGCGGATGGCATCCATGAGCGCGACGTAGTCCTCGACGCCATAGGCCGCCGGGTTGCCGGCGCCATAGAGGAAGTAGCCGTTCTGGAACACGGCGACGTGGCCGCTGCGCCGCACCGTCGAGGTCTGGAACTCCAGCACGATGTAGTTCATGAGCGCGCCAAGCAGCAGCAACGCCGCCGCGCCCAAGGCGATGGTCATCGACGTGATGCCGGTGCGACGCCGGTTGCGACGCACGTTGCGCCAGGCGAGGGACAGGTTCAGCACGCGGCCACCCCCTTCGTGTGCGTGGTCCGCGCCTCGCGCGTCACCCGGCCATCGTTGGCGTAGAGGACCTGGTCCGCGTGCCCCAGCAACATCGGGTCGTGGGTAGAGAAGACGAAGCTCGTCCTGAACTGCCGCTGCATGTCGCGCATCAGCTCGACGATGGCGAGACCGTTCGACGAATCCAGGTTCGCCGTCGGTTCATCGGCCAGCACCAGGGCCGGCCGCTTCACCAGTGCGCGGGCGATGGCCACTCGCTGGCGCTGACCGCCGCTGAGCTGGTTCGGCCGATGCGTGCGATGTGCTCCCAGTCCTACGGCCTCGATGAGCTCGTCGGTCCGCGCGCGTCGCTGCGACCTGGACATGCCGCTTTGCAGCAGCGCGTACTCGACGTTCTCGTAGGCGCTCAGCACCGGCATCAGGTTGAAGGACTGGAAGATGAAACCGATGCGCTCGGCGCGGAAGCGCGTGAGTTCGCGGTCGGAAAGGAGGTTGACGTCGCGCCCCTCGATGACGATCCGGCCGCGTGTAGGCCGATCGAGCGTACCGATCAGGTTCAGCAAGGTGGACTTGCCGCTGCCCGACGGCCCGACGACCATGCAGAAGCTCGATGCATCGAGGCCCACGTTCACGTTGCGCAGGGCGTGGACCTCGATGGCGCCCTCCCGATACGTCCTGCTGACGCAATGAAGCTCAAGCATCTGCAGCGCCGATCAAACTGTCGCGGCCGATGCGACGGCGAGAACGGCGTTGTGTCCGCCGAAGGCAAAGGAGTTGCTGAGCGCACAGTGCCCGCTGCCCAGCACTTGCGCTTCGTTGGGCACGCAGTTCAGGTCGCACTCCGGATCGGCCTCGAGATGGTTCAAGGTCGGCGGTGCGAATCGCTCCTGCAAGGCCACCAGCGTGGCCAGCAGTTCGATGGCGCCTGCCGCGCCCAGGGTGTGGCCGTGCATCGACTTGGTCGAAGACACCTGCAGGCGATCGACCCGGGCGCCCAGCGCCTGCCGCAGCGCACGCGTCTCGGCGACGTCGTTGGCCGCGGTGGCGGTGCCGTGGGCATTGACGTAGACGAGGTCCTCGGCCTCCATCCGCGCATCGCGCAGGCAATTCCGCACCGCATCGGCCTGGCCGTCGATCGAAGGACTGAGGATGTGATGCGCGTCGGATGTCAGTGCGTAGCCGCGAATCTCGCCGAAGACGGCGGCGCTGCGTTGCCGCGCGTGCGCCAGCGACTCGATGACCAGCATGGCCGCGCCCTCCCCCAGGACCAGCCCGCGGCGATCCCTGGAGAAGGGACGGCAGGTATCAGGCGCCAGGACGCGCAGCGACTCCCAGCCTTTGAGGTTGCCATCGACCAGGCTCGCTTCGGTGCCGCCGACGATGGCGACATCGACGGCGCCCGATCGGATCAGTTGCACGCCCAGCCCGACAGCGTAGGCGGAGGATGCGCAGGCGGTGGACACGACGAACGCCGGCCCGGTCACGCCGAAGGCCATGCTGATGTGGCTGGCCGGCGAATTGGCCATGATCTTCGGCACGGTGAACGGCGGCAGCCGCCGACGCCCCTCCACCAGGTTGGACCGGTAGGACTCCTCGATGCTGCAGATGTTGCCGGAAGCCGTGCCCACGATCACCGCTGTGCGCGGCCCCAACCCGCCGGAGACATTCAGGCCGCTCTCGGACAAGGCCTCTCGCGCGCTCAACAATGCAAATTGCGCCGACCGGTCCAGGAATGGCAATTCGCCCGGACTGAATTCCGCCGACGCGTCGAAGCCGGTCACCGGCGCCGCCACCTTGACCGGCAGGCCCTGCACCGGAACGATGCCCTGGACGCCGGCGCGCAGCGCGGCCGAGAAGGCGGGCACACCCCGGCCGATCGCGGACATCACGCCGCGGCCGGTGACAACCGCCCGATTCATGCAGCGACAGCCGATTCGGACTGCTTGGCCCGCACGAGCTCGACCACCTGCTCCATCAATTGCCCGACCGACTCGAAAGCAGCCGCGGACCGCCCCTGCTCGTTGGCATTGAATGGAATCGAGATGTCGTACTCGTCCTCGATCGCGAAGATGAGTTCGACCAACCCGAGCGAATCGATGCCCGTGTCGGCAAGCAGCGCTTCCGACCGGAAGTGCGCTACGTCGAGCCTGGTGGTCTGGACGAAAAGCTCGACAACTCGTCGCTCGATGGATTCACGACTAGTGTCGGCCATGGTCTTTATCAATCCCTGAAATATGGTTCGCAATATCCGATGGAGAAAATCGATCTCCCCGGATCACGTAGAGCACGCGAGATGAACATCACGCAGAAGCGCCAGTTCACGGTGTGCACATTGCGTATGAAAAAAGGCGGAGGCGAAGTCCGAACGGCCTCGCCAGAAGGGAACGGATTGGACCACCGCATTGCTCGAATTGACGGACCGGATCAGCAATCCAGACGTTTCTCTACTCAATAAGGAGCTTTCCGTGCGCTATCCTTTCAGCAACACACGGGTTGCACTCATGAATGAAATCCTGGCGGCCATTGACCGTGACTTCGGCGTGATCGCCGACCTGATACGGCTTCACGCGCGACAAGCGCCTCACAGACCCGCGCTGGCCGATGCGACGCACGCGCTCAGCTATGGGGCGCTCGACGCGCTGATGGACCGCATCGCGGCCAGCCTGCAGCGCGACGGCCTGCGTGCCGGCGATGCGATCGCGGTGTGCGCGGCGTCCAGCGTCGACTACGCGGCCGTATTCCTGGGCGCGCTGCGCGCGGGCGTCGCGGTCGCACCGCTGGCGCCCGGCTCCACGCCTGCGGGTCTTGAGCGAATGATCGAGGACGCCGGCGCGCGCATCCTGTTCGTCGATGAAGCGGCGGCACAC
The DNA here is from genome assembly GCF_056400665.1 of Variovorax sp. P5_A3. Taxonomy (NCBI): domain Bacteria; kingdom Pseudomonadati; phylum Pseudomonadota; class Betaproteobacteria; order Burkholderiales; family Comamonadaceae; genus Variovorax; species Variovorax sp. P5_A3. Next base: position 193,670 of record NZ_JBFUKW010000009.1, read on the forward strand.
GTCATCGGACCCGCCTCACCGTCATCGGCCGGCGCCATACCCCGCATCGCGCTCGACGGCTCTAGCGCGGGGCGCGAATTCGAAGCCTGGCTCGCGCCGGCCGGCGTGCGGCCGGCAGCGGTCGAACTGCAACCTTCGTCGCCCTTCAACATCATCTATTCGTCCGGCACCACGGGCGAGCCCAAGGGCATCGTGCAGGGCCACGGCATGCGCTGGGCACATGTGAGGCGCGGCGCGAAGTATGAGTACGGGTCCGAGACGGTGACGCTCCTGTCCACGCCGCTCTACTCCAACACCACGCTGGTCGTGTTCTTCCCGACCATCGCATTCGGCGGCTGCGTCGTGCTGATGCCGAAGTTCGACGCCGCCGGCTACCTGAAATTGGCGGAGCGCCATCGCGTGACGCACACGATGCTGGTGCCGGTGCAATACCAGCGGCTGATGGCGCATCCCGATTTCGGCGCACACGACCTTTCGAATTTCCGCTTCAAGTTCAGCACGAGCGCGCCGTTCAACGCAGCACTGAAGGCCGATGTGCTCGCGCGCTGGCCCGGCGGCCTGATCGAGTTCTACGGCATGACCGAAGGCGGCGGCACCTGCATCCTCGAAGCCCACCTGCACCCCGACAAGCTCCACACCGTCGGCCAGCCCGCCGAAGGCAGCGACATCCGGCTGATCGACGAGGCCGGCAAGGAGGTCGCGCACGGCGAAGCCGGCGAGGTCGTGGGCCATTCGGCAGGCATGATGGTCGGCTACCACCGCCAGCCGGACAGGACGCGCGAGGCCGAATGGTTCGACCCGGCCGGCAAGCGCTTCATCCGCACCGGCGACGTCGGCCGCTTCGACGACGACGGCTTTCTCACGCTGTTCGATCGCAAGAAGGACATGATCATCAGCGGCGGCTTCAACATCTATCCGAGCGATCTCGAAGCGGTGCTGCGCGGCCATGCGTCGGTGGCGGACGTTGCAGTGACCGGCGTGCCTTCCGAGCAATGGGGCGAGACGCCGGTGGCCTTCGTGGTGCGTCGCGCTGGCGATCACACGACGGCGGAGGCCCTCCTGCAGTGGGCCAACGCCCAGTTGGGCAAGACACAGCGGCTCGCGCGCCTGCAGTTCATCGACGAACTTCCGCGAAGCGCAATCGGCAAGGTGCTCAAGCGCGAGTTGCGTGAACTCGCCGCCCGCTGAGTCTGTTGCCGACGCCGAGCACGGCGGGGGCAATGGCCTGCTGTGGGTTCTGTTGGCCGCGGCTGTCGTCTTCGCGGTGGTCCGGCCGCGCGCCCCGATGGACTACGTCCGGCTCGTGGACTGGCAGACCGTCGGGGCACTGGCAGGCCTGCTCGCCATCACGCAGGGCGTCGAACGCAGCGGCATGCTGCAGGCTGCGGCGGCCCGCGTGCTGTCACGCACGACCGAGCTGCGCAGCCTGGTCTTCCTGCTCGCTGCAAGCGCCGCGGTGCTGTCCGCACTGGTGACCAACGACGTGAGCCTCTTTCTCCTCGTCCCACTCACGCGGGTGCTGGCGACACAGGCGCACCTGCCCCTGGCCCGGCTGGTGGTGATCGAGGCCCTGGCCGTCAATGCCGGCTCCGCGCTGACGCCGATCGGCAATCCGCAGAACCTCTTCCTCTGGCATCGATCGGGCGAGAGCTTCATCGGCTTCATGGCCATGATGGGGCCGACCGTGGCGGTGATGCTGTTCTGGCTGTTCGCGGCAATCCGCTTCCTGGTGCCTCGTGCACCGATCGCGCTCAAGCCGTCGAGCCAAGCCACGCCGATCCAGCCGCGCCTGTTGGCCTTGTCGGGTGTGCTGTTCGTCGGCTTCGTCATCGCGCTCGATCAGCGCTGGCTGCTCGCCGGACTGGCGGTCGTGTTCGGCGCCTTCCTGCTGCTGCGTCCGCGCGTGTTGCTCGGTGTGGACTGGGCCTTGCTCGCGATCATCGCGCTGATGTTCGTCGACCTGCGGCAATTGGCCGAGTTGCCTGCGGTAGCGGCGCTGCTGGGTGGGTTGCCGATCGGCGAAGGCTGGCGCGCCTATCTCGCGGCCATCGCCACTTCGCAGTTCATCAGCAACGTCCCAGCCACCATCCTGCTGGACGGCTTTGTGCGTGACTTGCCCGCGCTCGCGGCGGGCGTGAGCGTCGGCGGCTTCGGGTGTGTGCTGGGCTCGCTCGCCAACCTGATCGCGCTGCGCCTCGCAAGAGTGCCGAACGGATTGCGCGAGTTCCATCGCATGAGCATTCCTTTCCTGCTGGTCTGCGGCGCGTCGGCGCTGCTCTTGCGCCTGGGGTGACAGGCGACGTCGGGGCGAGGAGAATCATTCGCTTCCCATGCAGATCCAAGACGCCTCACCCCACTCGTCCGGCCTTTCGCTGCGCCGCTACGGCGCTTCGCGCGGGAGCCACGCGCACGCGCATTTCCAGGTGCTGGTCGGACTCGATGGCGTACTCGAACTCGAGGTGGAAGGTCGCGGTCGCCGGATCGGCACCGGCGACGGCTGGGTTGTCCAGCCGGGCGACGCCCATGATTTCGAATCGAGGAACGGCAGCCGCTGCCTAGTGCTCGATTCGACACAGGATCTCTGGGCGCAGCGCGCGGGGCGCTCGCCGCTTGCGCCGCAGCTGCTGTCGCTCGCCCGCTACCTTGCGGTCTGCCTGTCGCAGCCATCGACGCCTACCCTGGCGCTTCATCACGGGCAGTCCTTGCTGCTGGAAGCCTGGGGCCCTCCCTTGCAAGACACGCGCGGGCGGCCCATCGATTGGGCGAATCTGTCCGTGTGGGCGCAGGCACGCTGGCATCGCCCCCTGAGCGTGGCGGATCTCGCCTCGGTCGCCTGCCTCAGCCCCAGCCAGTTCGCCCAACGCTGCCGCGACGAGTTGGGCGTGAGCGCGATGCAGTGGCTGCGCACGCAACGGCTGATGCATGCGCGGCAATTGCGCGCGGGCGGAATGGCCGTCGCCGAGACGGCCCGACGAACAGGCTACCGTTCGCCTTCTGCGCTGACAGCCGCGCTGCGCAGGGCCTCCGGCCGCGACGACTGACCCTGCCAGATCGTCGCCACGCGACGATGGTCCGGCGTTGCGCGACGACCGGCCCGCTTAAGCTCGGCGGCCATGTCTTCCACGCTGAACGCTCTCGCCGCCATCGCGCTCTGGGCCACGCTCGCCTCGCTGGGCACAGCGCTCTCGCATCTGCCGCCCTTCCTGCTGACCGGGCTCGCGCTGATGATCGGCAGCGTCATGAGCTGGCCTCTGGTGCTGCGCAATCGCCATGCATGGGCGGTGCCGGCGCGCACGTTGGCGCTGGGGATCTATGGCCTGTTCGGCTTTCACTTCCTGCTCTTCATCGCGCTGCGGCACGCGCCGCCGGTCGAAGCCAACCTGGTCAACTACCTGTGGCCGCTGTTCATGGTGGTGCTGGCGCCGTTGCTGCTCCCTGGCGTGTCGCTGCGCCCGCTGCATGTGGTGGCGGCGCTCCTTGGTTTTGCGGGCGCGGCCATCGCGATCCTTGGTGCGCGCGGTGGCGCCTCGACGGATTCCGGCGGGAGCTACTGGGGCTTCCTGCCCGCACTGGGCTCGGCGTTCATCTGGGCCAGCTACTCGCTGTGGACGCAGCGCGTGCCGAGGTTCCCAACCCCTGCGATCGGCCTCTTCGGGCTCGTATCGGGTGCGCTGTCGCTGGTGTGCCATGCGTTGCTGGAACCTTCGGCCACGCTCTCTGCCCATGACTGGCTGCTTGTCACACTGTGCGGACTCGGCCCGCTGGGTGCCGCGTTCTTCTTCTGGGACATGGCCCTCAAGCGTGGCGATGCGCGGCAGATCGGCATCCTGAGCTACATCACGCCGCTGGCATCGACCGCGCTGCTGCTGATCGTCACGCAGCGCCCGCTGAGCTGGACCATCGCGCTCGCCGCAGCCCTCATCATCTCGGCCGCGGTGATGGGGACGCGGGCGCGACGATAGTCAGTCGGCTATCTTGAGAACCAGCTTGCCGAAGTTCTCGCCGGTGAAGAGCTTTGTCAGCGCTTCGGGAAAGGTCTCGATGCCTTCGACCACGTCTTCGCGGCTCTTCATGCGGCCGTCCTTGAGATAGCCCGACATCTCGGCCACCGCGAGGTGATAGCGGTCGGCGTAGTCGAACACGACCATGCCCTGCATACGCGCCCGGTTGACGAGCAGGCTCAGGTAGTTCTTCGGCCCCTGCACCGGCGTCGTGTTGTTGTATTGGCTGATGGCGCCGCAGATGATGATGCGGGCACCGCGCGCGAGCTTGGCCAGCGCTGCGTCGAGGATCTCGCCGCCGACGTTGTCGAAGTAGACGTCCACGCCCTTCGGGCAATGCGTCTTCAGGCCTTCGCGCACCGCGGCAGGCCCGGCCTTGTAATCGATGCAGGCGTCGAAGCCCAGTTCCTTCACCACCCATTCGCACTTGGCCTGCCCGCCGGCGATGCCGACGGCGCGGCAGCCCTTGATCTTCGCGAGTTGCCCGACGGTCTGGCCGACGGCGCCGGCAGCGCCGGAGACCAGCACGGTTTCGCCGGGCTTGGGCGCGCCGATGTCCATCAGGCCGAAGTAGCCGGTCATGCCAGGCATGCCCAGCACGTTGAGCCACTGCGTGATCGAACCGACGTTCAGGTCGATCTTCGTGAGCCCGTTGCGCTTGATGTCCTCTTGCGGGATCAGCGCGTACTCCTGCACCCCGAGCGTGCCGTAGACGATATCGCCAACCGCGAACGCCGGGTTGCGCGAGGCGGCCACGCGCCCCACGCCGCCGGCGCGCATGACGGCGCCGATCTCGACCGGCGGGATGTAGCTCTTGCCCTCGTTCATCCAGCCGCGCATGGCGGGATCGAGCGAGAGCGACAGCGTCTTGACGAGAACGCCGCCTTCGGCCGGCTCGCCCGCCGGTTCGGTCGTGAACTGCCAGTTGTCTCGCGTGGCCATGCCTTCGGGCCGCTTGGCGAGTCGGACCTGGCGATTGGTGAGGGTGCTGCTCATGCTCGTGTCTCCTTGAGGGGCTGTTCGGGGCAGCCGCATCGTAGCGCCGGGCCCATCACGCGCCGGTAGCGAAGGCGACAATGCGCCGCTCAGGCGGCAGGCAGCACGACGCTGATGGCGAGACCCGGATTGGCGTTGCGCACGGTGAGCGTGCCGCCATGGGCCTCGGCGACCAGCCGACACAGGTACATGCCGAGCCCGACGCCGCCGGTCGCGCGCTGGCGGGCACTGTCGGTGCGGTAGAAGGGCTCGGTCAGGCGCTCCAGCTGGGCCGCATCGACGCCCGGGCCGAAGTCGCGCACCTCCAGTTCCACGCCCTGCCCCGATCCTTGCAGCGCGATGCGGGGAGGCTGCGTGGCATCGCTGCCATGGCGCAATGCGTTATCGAGCAGATTGCGCACCAGGAGTCGGATGCGCGAGCGATCGAATGCCAGTGTCGGAAGGTCCGCGGCGAGATCCAGCGTGACGCGTTGGCCTTCGGGATGCTCGTTCACTGCCTCGCGGACGAGCGCCGCGAGGTCGACCGGCTCGCGGTGCAGCGCGGCATGCGGACTCGCAAGGCGTTCGCTTTCGAGAAGGTCACTGATGAGGTCGCGCATTTCTGCCAGATCGCGCAGGAGCGCGGCACGCTCGGTCGCGCCCTCCGGCGTCGCCGGCAGCAATTCGGCATTGAGCCGTGCGCGGGTCAGCGGCGAGCGCAACTCGTGGCTGAGCGCGAGCAGCAGTGCGCGCTTGGCGTCGAGCATGCCCTGGATATCGCGCGCCATGGTGTTGATGCGCAGTGCCAGGTCGCCCAGTTCGTCTCGGCGGCGCAGCGGGATGGGGACATCGAAAGCCCCGCGACCGAAGCGTTCGGCGCCGGCACGGATGTCGTCGAGCGGCCTCAGAAGCCGGCGGACGTAGGCATAGGCGAGCACGATCATCACCAGCAACAACGCCAGCGTGATCCAGCCGATGCCCTGCGGCTCGCGCTGCCAGGGCAAGGTGCCGATGCCGAAGCTCACGCGATGTCCGTCGGCGGTGGTGCGGCTGAGCCAGTCGCCGCGCGGGCCGAAGCCGTGCGCATGGCGATCGGGATGCGAGTCCCAGTTCACGCTCGGGCCTTCGATGCGGATGGAGATCGGCAACCGTGCCACGAGCGCCTGTGCGCGACCCACGTCGGGCGGCGTGCCGAGCTCGGCCACGATGCGATCCATGTAGTCGGCGACGACAGGCCGGGCCGCGTCGCGCCAGCCGGTGGAGAACGCGCGCTGCATGCCGCCCAGGAACACCGCCGTCATCGCCAGCGCGAGCAGCACGAACACGATGATCAGGCGAACGCGCAGGGAATGGCGCCAGCGGTGACGCCAGCGCCGGCTCCGGCCCGTGTTCACGTCGGTCCGCCCCGGCCGACGGCCAGCGTGTAGCCGGCGTTGCGCAGCGTCTTGATGCAGTCCAGCGGCTCCAGCTTTTTGCGCAGCCTGCTCACCACGATGTCGACCGCGCGCGTGTAGAGCTCGGCCTCGTGGCCTCGCAGACGGTTCAGGATGTCGTCACGGCTCCAGACCTTGCCGGGCTGGTCCGCGAGAAGGGCCAGGAGTTCGAACTCCGTGCTGGTGAGATCGACGCGCTCGCCTTGACGGAGGACCTCGCGCTTCTCGAGGTCGATCGAGAGCCCGTCGAACACGCGGCGCTGGGGCGGCACGGCCGAAGGCGCGGCGCGTTGCCGACGCAGGATGGTCTGCACGCGAGCGACCAGTTCACGCGGCTCGAAGGGCTTGGGCAGGTAGTCGTCGGCGCCGAGTTCGAGGCCAACGACGCGATCCATCACGTCGCCGCGGGCGGTCAGCATGACGATGGGGATGTCGCTTTCCTTGCGGATCTCCCGGCACAACGCGAAGCCGTCCATCTCGGGGAGCATCACGTCGAGGATCGCGGCGTCGTAGCGTTCCGCCCGCAGCCTGGCCAAGCCGTCGCTCGGGCTGGTCGCACTGTCGAGCACGCAATCGAAGCGGGCGAAGTAGCTCGCGAGCGGCGCGCCCAAATGCTCGTCATCATCGATCAGCAGGATTCGCGGCATGAAACATTCTCGCTCGCCCCCAGCGCGCAACGCATCACCATGGATCCACAGGCCCGATGCGCCCGAGATGGGTAGCACCGAAGCCGGTCGCGTACTTGAGGCCGTAGCCCAGCGCGCGGTCGAAGCCGATGTGGGCGCACCAGATCAGCCCCATGGCCATTGCCACCGGCGCATCGCCGAGCGAGCCGAGCAACAGGGTCGCCACCGGCACGATGTACGAATGCGCCGCGTTGTACGCCGCCGCGCCCACCCGTGGCCCGGCCAGGTAGCCGAGGAATGAGAAATCGGGCAACAGGAACAGCATCGCGAAGGCGCCCCAGCCGGCACCGAGTTGCGTATAGGCGACAACCGCCGCGACCAGCACGAGCAGGCCCTCCACCCGCAACACCCAGCGAACACCACCGGAAGCGGCCCCGACCATCGCACCGGACTCCCCTTCCAGAGGGCCGCCGCGCAGGGCCGCTCCCAAGCGGCCGGCCCGCCCCCGGTAGGGGGTTGGCGAAGCGACACGAAGTGCGCGCAGCCTGGGGGCGAGCATCAGGATCTCCGTCCGCGTTCCATGAAGTCGCGGACCTTTTGCTGCTGCGCCGGATTGAGGCTGTCGAAGAAATCGGCAGCGGCAGCGATCACGTCCGGACTGCCCGCCTGCACCGCCGCCGTCTTCTCCTCGACCAGCTTCTTCGCCCGCTCCTGGTCGAGCTTGGCGCCGGCGAACAGCGAGCGGAACTCGGCGCGCGGATCACCGCCACCGCGCAGCGCAGCGCGTTGTGCCTGGATCTTCTCGGTGAGCACCGTGAGTTTCTGCTTCTGCGAGGCGTCGAGTTCGAGCTTGCCGCTCACGCGCTCGACCATCCTGGCGCGGAACTCGGCGCGGTCCTGCTCCGAGGCCCCGCTCCAGCCATGACGACTGCCACAGCCCGCGAGGCTGCCGGCGACCAGCGCCGCGCCGGCGATACCGAAGATTGAACGTTTGAACCAGCGATTCATGAGAGTCTTCCTTCAATAACGATCGAAATCGATCAGGAGACTCGATGGTGCTTTCGACGCGCCGCGAAGTCCTTTCGGGGCGGTTTCGCTGTGTTTCGGTTTATTGCATGGCTCGCTCGAGAGCGCGCTGCGGGGGCGGCTAGCGAATCAGCGCCGCGGCGGGTTCCTCGGACTCCAGCACGCCCTGCGCCCAGGCCTCGAGCTTGGTCGTGTCGGCCCGCAGGACCTCCTGCTTCACCGCCAGGATCTGCGAGGGATGCATCGAGAAGCTGCGCAGGCCCAGGCCGAGGAGAAGGCGCGTGAACACGACGTCGCCCGCCATTTCGCCACACACGCTCACGCCCTTGCCCTGCCGGCGGCACTCGGCGATCGTGTCGGCGACCAGGCGCAGCACGGCCGGGTGCGCCGGGTCGTAGAGGTGGGCCACGGACTCGTCGGCACGATCGATGGCCAGGGTGTACTGGATCAGGTCATTGGTACCGATCGACAGGAAGTCGAAGTACTTGAGGAAGGTCTTCAGCGTGAGGGCGGCAGCCGGGATCTCGATCATCGCGCCGAGCTTGACGTTGCCGTGCACGACGCCGCGGTTGTCGAGTTCGGCGCGCGCGAAATCGATCAGCGAGAGCGTCTGGCGGATTTCGCTCACGTGCGCGAGCATGGGAATCAGCAGGTGGATCTCGCCATGCGCGGCAGCACGCAGGATCGCGCGCAACTGCGTGAGGAACATCGCCGGGTCGGCAAGGCTCCAGCGGATTGCACGCAGGCCCAGGGCAGGGTTCAGGTGCGAATCCTCGCGGACCGATTTGCCGTCGAGCGGCTTGTCGGCGCCGACGTCGATGGTGCGGATGGTGACGGGCATGCCCTGCATGCCCTCGACCGCGCGCCGGTAGGCCTGGTATTGCTCTTCTTCGTCCGGCAGGCGCGTCATGCGCTGTGCCTCGCGCCCCATGAAGAGGAATTCGCTGCGGAAGAGGCCCACGCCGACCGCACCGGCTTTCACGGCACCGACCGAGTCTTCCGGCATTTCGATGTTGGCGAGCAGGTCGACGCGCTGGCCGTCGAGCGTGACGGCCGGCTTGTGGCGCAGCCTGGACAGTCGTCCGCGCTCCAGGTCGCCCTGTCGCTGCTTGAAGCCGTACTCGGCCAGGATGATCGGAGAGGGGTCGACGATCATCACGCCGGAATCGCCGTCGATGATTACCCAGTCGTCCTGCCGCACCAGCTGGCTGGCGCTGCGTGCGCCGACCACGGCCGGAATGTCCATGCTGCGCGCCACGATCGCGGTGTGCGAGGTGCGCCCGCCGACGTCGGTCACGAAGCCGGCGAACACGCTCTTCTTGAACTGCAGCATGTCGGCCGGCGACAGGTCGTGCGCGATGAGCACCAGCGGCGCGTCGAAGGCGTCGTTCGCGGTCGGATCGGGCTGCTCGTCGTCGTTTTCCGCGGCCCGCTTGCGCCGCGGCGGGGTCGGCGCGAGCACCGCCGCGGTCCCCTTCATGCGGTGCAGCAGGCGTTCGACCACCTGTTCGAGGTCGGCCTTGCGCTCGCGCAGGTATTCGTCCTCCATCTCGTCGAACTGGCGCGCGACCACTTCAAGCTGTGTGGTCAGCGCCCATTCGGCGTTGTAGAGCCGCTCGACGATCCAGTGCTTGACGCCGCCCGTGAGCACCTCGTCCTGCAACAGCATCTGGTGCACTTCGAGCAGCGCGGCGAGTTCATGAGGCGCGTCGTTGGGCCCCATCAGCGCGACGCTCGCCTGGAGCTTCTGCAACTCCTCTGCCACCGCGTCCCGGGCCATACGGACGCGATCGATCTCGGTCTCGATCTCCTCAGGCTTGATGAAGTAGTGGGCCACGTCGATGCGACTCGACACCACCAGCACCGCACGCCCGATGGCGATGCCACGGGCAACAGGCAGTCCGTGGATCGAGAACGTCATCCCGGAACCCCCTACGAAGAAAGCGAGCGCGTAGCGCAAGCGCCGTTGGTGAAATGCCGCAGAACCGGCTCCGCCGGGCTGCAGGCATTGCCCCCTGAAAGGGGGTGGGCGTTTACACGAAGTGAAAAAGCCTGGGGGTAAGCCACTTATTCGCCTTCACCGAACTTGTCGTTCATGAGCGCGACGATCGCGTCCAGGGCTTCCTGCTCGCGCTCGCCGTTGGTTTCGATCTCCACCATGACGCCAAGGCCCGCTGCCAGCATCATCACGCCCATGATGCTCTTGGCATTCACGCGGCGGTCACCGCGCGCCAGCCAGACCTCGCAGGGATAACTCCCCGCAAGCTTTGTGAGTTTGGCCGAGGCCCGCGCGTGCAGGCCCAGCTTATTGCTGATGGTCACGGATGTCTTGATCACTGTGCTTTCTTCTTGCCTGATTCTGAGGCGCCGCCACCGCCACCTGCATCACGCCTGCGGTTCCGCCGGTCACGGCGCGCTGCACCAGAGTATCCAGCGGTTCGTTACGGTAACTCACGGCGCGCAGCAACATGGGCAGATTGACACCGGCAACGAGTCGGGAACGGATGCCGTCGACCAGCTTTTGCGCCACGTTGCAGGGCGTGGCGCCGAACACGTCGGCCAGCACCAAGACCTGGGAGCGTGGGGTGCGCTGAAGTTGCGCCAGCGTGATGCGCGCGGCGGCGAGGGTTTCCTCCGGCGACACGTTGGGCAGGACGTCGAGCGCGACGATCGACTGTTCGCTCTCGGGAAAGACATGCAGCGCGCACTGCCGCAGCGCCTGGGCGAGCGGTGAATGGGCGATGATGAAGATGCTGTTCATGCAGGTCGGTGAATGTCCGCCAATTATGCGGGGGCGTTCATCAGATGTAGAAATAAGACAACACACAGCATCCCACAAACGGACCGGGCGCGCGCCACCGTCTTCCGTGGATCACGGTATGTGCAATCCCTCGAAGAACGTCTGGAGCGCATCGGAGGACGACGGCGATCCGACCACCGTGGCCTGGTAGACGGCCACACCGTCCGGACGCTGCTGCGCAAACCATAGGACATGCGCCGCCTCGGCGTGGTCTCCTTCCCCTTGCGTATCCAGGCGCACCGGCGCCGGCGATGGCGCCGCCCGGGGGAGGATTGCAGGGGTTTCTGCGACCGATGCGCCCGCCAGCTGAAGACGCGCCGCCGCGCGCCAGGCCCGGATCCAGCTTTCGGCCTGCCCCAGACTGCTTGCCGAGGCGTGGGCGACGGCGAAGGTGGCTCCTCCAGCCCTGCACCCCGCCATGTCCACGGGCACCGATTCGGTGCCGAGCGGCAGCACGCGTGTTGCGCGGTCGGGCTTGCATGGCAGCAGCACGATCACGCCGTCGTTCCCGACCGGGACTTCGCGCCAGTTGAAGGTGGGGCTGCATGCGACGGCGGCGGCGGCCACGGAGACGGCCGCGACGCGTAGATACGGAGAGAGGGGCATGGGAAGTTCGATTATCGAACGCCGCACCGGCCGCCCGGAACCGAGGTCCGGGCACGGTCAGGCGATGGGAACTAAAATTCGCAGGCTCGCCCACCATCTGCCATGAAAAAAGTCATCTACGCCACCTCAGTCGCGCTCGCCTTGGTCGTCGCCGGCGTTGGCGTCTACCTGAACACGGGAGTGTCCGCAGCCCCGGCTTCGACCTTCGTGCTCCTGGATGGCAGCAAGAAGACCACCGAAGATCTCAAGGGCAAGGTGACGCTGGTCAACTTCTGGGCGACCAGTTGTGTCACTTGCGTTGGCGAGATGCCCAAGGTGATCGCGACCTACGACAAGTACAAGTCACAGGGTTACGACACGTTGGCTGTGGCCATGAGCTACGACCCGCCGAGCTACGTCGTCAACTTCGTCGAAACGCGCAAGCTGCCGTTCAAGGTGGCGATCGACAACACCGGTGCCGTCGCCCAGGCCTGGGGCGATGTGAAGCTCACCCCCACCACCTACGTCGTCAACAAGCGCGGCGAAATCGTCAAGCGCTACGTCGGCGAGCCCGACTTCGCCGAACTGCATAAGCTGATCGAAAAGCTGCTTGCAGAGGCGTAAGTCCTCGCCGAACACCGCCGATCGCTTCCAGAAATGCCGCGGATCCGGCTCCGCCGGTCCGCCGGTGTTGCCCCCGATCAGGGGGTAGGCGAAGCGACACGAAGTGCGCGCAGCCTGGGGGCGAGCTACTTGTTCCTGAAGGTGTCGTGACAGGTCTTGCAGGTCTCGCCGAGCGCACCCATGGCCGTCTTGAGCGCGTCGAGATTGCCGGCCTTGGCTGCAACCAGGAGCTTGTCGGTGTCTGACATCAATCGGTCGCTCAGTTCCTTGAACTTGGCCTGCTCCTTCTACGGCGCTCGAGCCAGCTTAGGGATTTGCCGTCGTTCACGACTAGAGACAACCCACAGGACGCGCCGCGCCGGAAGTTTGCTAATCTGCGAACCCAGCCGCCATGCGCAAGCCGCCACCGATGACCGCCTCCTTCGAGCCTACCTCCCGCCGTTATGGCCTGGACGGCGCCAGGGTGGGTCGCACACGGATCTGGGACCTGCCGACACGGCTTTTCCACTGGGCGCTGGCGGCGGCGGTGATCGGGCTGATTGCCACCGGTCTGGGCGGCGTCATGGAATGGCACTTCCGGCTGGGCTATGTCGTGCTGTCGCTCTTGCTTTTCCGCGCGGTCTGGGGCTTCGTGGGCGGGCGATGGTCCCGCTTTGCGGCATTCTTCTATGCGCCGAACTCGCTCGTCGCCTACCTTCGGGGCAGAGGCCATCCCGATCACCTGATCGGGCACTCGCCGCTCGGGGCGCTGTCGGTGTTCGCCTTGCTTGGCTTCCTCGTCCTTCAGGTCTCGACCGGACTGGTCGCGGACGATGAGATCTCGGCATCGGGGCCCCTGACACGCTTCGTTCCGGGAGCCGTGGTCAGCGCGGCCTCGACCTGGCACACGACGGCGGGCAAATGGATCCTCATCACGCTGGTGAGCTTGCACGTGCTCGCCGTGCTCTTCTACGTGATCGTCCGGGGCCGCCGGCTGGTGCGCCCGATGATTACCGGAGACAAGCTGGTCGCGGACGGGAGCGCCGCGCCGAGCCGCGACGACGTTGCCTCTCGCCTGCTGGCGTTCGCCGTGTTCGCAGCTTGTGCCGGATTCGCGACCTGGATCGCGTCGTTGCGCGTATGACCTATTCTGTTTCACGTCCCCTGCCATTGGCAGACACCCCGGAAATCGTACTCATGACGCCCGATGAGCCGCATGAACTCGAAGCCACGCGTGCGATCTTTCGGGACTACGCGGCCTCGCTCGGAGTGGACCTTGGGTTCCAGAATTTCGACGAAGAACTCGCCAAGCTTCCGGGCGAATATGCAGAGCCAAGGGGCGCGTTGTTGCTGGCATTGGTCAACACGATCGACACTGCAGTGCCAATCGATACACCGCCGATGCAGAGATTGCAAGGCGGATTGGCGCACGTTGCCGGCTGCTGTGCCTTGCGGCCGCTCGACACTGCCGACTATCCCAACGCCGCGGAGATGAAGCGTCTCTACGTGCGTCCGGCCTTTCGTGGCGTGGGGCTGGGGCGCCAACTGGCCGAGGCCGTCCTCGACGTGGCGCGCGGCGCCGGCTATGCCTGCGTGCTACTCGACACACTCGACGACATGGAATCGGCGCGGGCGCTGTACGAAGACCTGGGTTTCGTCGAGGTGCCGCCCTATTATCACAACCCGATTGCGGGGTCGCACTACCTCAAGGTGGACCTTTGAGCTCGCTCCGGGTCCTTCACGCGATAACGCGGCAGATCAGCCTTTGGCTTGGGCCAGCAAGGTATCGGCGTCGCTGACTTCGAATTTGCCGGGCGCTTCCACATTGAGCGTCGCGACCTTTCCATCCTTGACCAGCATAGAGTAGCGGTTGCTGCGGACACCCATGCCGCGCGAGGTCAGGTCCAGCGTGAGGCCGGTGGCGTTCGCGAACGCGGCACTACCGTCGGCCAGCATGCGAACCTTGGCGCCAGTCTTCTGATCGCGGGCCCAAGCGCCCATGACGAAAGCATCGTTGACGCTGACGCACCAGATTTCGTCGACTCCCGCGGCCTTGAAGTCCTCGAAATGCTGGACATAGCCCGGCACGTGCTTGGCGGAGCAGGTGGGAGTAAAAGCGCCGGGCAATGCAAACAGGGCGATGGTCTTTCCAGCTGAAGCCTTGGACACATCCACAGGGTTCGGGCCGATGCTGCAACCCTCGCCGTCGACTTCGGAGTACTCCTGCAGAGTCGCCGGGGGAAGGGTGTCGCCAACTTTGATCATCTAATGCTCCAAAAATGAAAAACGGCCCACATTGTGGGCCGTTTTTGAATGGGCTGCGTTTGCCTGCGTTCAGACCAAGACGGCCTTTTCGACCAACCGGGTCACGACCCAGTTCTTCGTCTTCGAAATCGGCCGGCTTTCGGTGATCTCGATGGTGTCGCCCAGCTTGTACTCGCCCTTTTCGTCATGGGCGTGGTATTTGCTGGTCTTCGCCACGATCTTGCCGTAGAGCTCGTGCTTTACACGGCGCTCGACCAGCACGGTCACGGTTTTCTCACGCTTGTCGCTGACCACCTTGCCGATCAAGGTGCGCTTGAGGGATTTTTTAGCTTCCGTCATGTTCACTCCTTACTTGGCGGCTTGGGCTTCTTGCTGCTTCTGAGCAAGAATGGTCTTGGCACGCGCGATGTCGCGGCGCGTCACGCGCAGCGTAGACGTGTTCGACAGCTGTTGCGTGGCTTTCTGCATACGCAGGCCGAAATGCGCCTTCTGCAGATCTTTGATTTCGGTCTGCAGGCCCGCAACGTCTTTGTTGCGCAGCTCGGCAGCCTTCGAAGTCTTGGCCGGAGCCGCAACTTCCTTCTTCTTACGTGTTGCCATGGTGTTCTCCTCGATCAGGCGCCGAGCTGGCGCGCGACAAAGGTCGTACGCAGCGGCAGCTTGGCAGCGGCCAGACGGAAGGCCTCGCGAGCCAGTTCTTCGGGAACGCCGACGATCTCGTAGATCACCTTGCCAGGCTGGATTTCGGCGACGTAGTACTCGGGGTTTCCCTTACCGTTACCCATCCGCACTTCTGCGGGCTTGTGGGAGATCGGCTTGTCGGGGAACACACGAATCCAGATGCGGCCACCGCGCTTGACGTGACGCGAGATCGCGCGACGTGCGGCTTCGATCTGACGGGCGGTGAGACGGCCGCGGTCGATCGACTTCAGGCCGAAGTCACCGAACGACACCGCGTTGCCGCGGGTCGCGATGCCGGTGTTGCGGCCCTTTTGTTCCTTGCGGAACTTTCTGCGTGCAGGTTGCAGCATGTTTCTTACTCCGTAGTTCTAAGACCGATCACTCGGTCTTGGCACCGTCAGCTGCTGCAGCTGGCGCGGCTTTGCGGACGCGCTTAACGGCGGGTTTCGAGTCTGCACCGAGAGCCGCAGGAGCGGCGCCCGTGGCTTCTGCGGGCTTGTCGCTGCCATCGGCCGGAGCGACGTTGCCGCCGATCGGACCGCGAGCACCGGCGCGCGGACCACGACGGTCGGAGCCGGGACGGTCGCCACCAGGACGGCCGTCACGACGCGGGCCGCGGGGGCGACGCTCTTCGTCAGGACGCGGGGTCTCGACGGCCGGCAGGTCATTACGGCCCAGCGTGTCGCCCTTGTACACCCAGACCTTGACGCCGATAACGCCGTAAGTGGTCTTGGCTTCCGAAGTGCCGTAGTCGATGTCGGCGCGCAGGGTGTGAAGCGGCACACGACCTTCGCGGTACCACTCGGTACGGGCAATTTCGATGCCGTTCAGACGACCCGCCGACATGATCTTGATGCCCTGGGCGCCCAGACGCATGGCGTTCTGCATCGCACGCTTCATGGCGCGGCGGAACATGATCCGTTTCTCGAGCTGCTGCGTGATGCTGTCGGCGATCAGTTGGGCATCGATTTCAGGCTTGCGCACTTCTTCGATGTTGACCGCGACCGGCACGCCGAGCTGCTTGCCCAACTCGCGCTTGAGGTTCTCGATGTCTTCGCCCTTCTTGCCGATCACGACGCCCGGACGTGCCGAGTAGATCGTGATGCGAGCGTTCTTGGCGGGACGCTCGATCAGCACACGCGAGACGGATGCGTTCTTGAGCTTCTTCTTCAGGTACTCGCGCACCTTGATGTCTTCAGCCAGCATGCCGGCGAAGTCACGGTTGCTTGCGTACCAGCGGCTGGACCAATTACGGCTGACCGCAAGGCGGAAGCCGGTTGGGTGGATTTTCTGTCCCATATTTCTTCCAGGCCTATTAGTTGCCAACCGTCACGTACACATGGCACGTGGGCTTGCTGATGCGATTGCCGCGACCCTTGGCGCGCGCGGTGAAGCGCTTGAGCGTGGCGCCTTGCTCGACGTAGATGGTCTTGACCTTCAGGTCGTCGATATCGGCACCGTCGTTGTGCTCTGCGTTGGCGATGGCCGACTCGAGCACCTTCTTCACGATCACAGCGGCCTTCTTCTGCGTGAATTGCAGGATGTTGAGCGCTTGATCAACCTTTTTGCCGCGAATCAGGTCGGCGACCAGACGGCCCTTGTCGACCGAAAGGCGGACGCCGCGGAGGACTGCACGTGTTTCAGACATGGTCGTTCCTTACTTCTTCTGGACTTTCTTGTCCGCGGGGTGCCCCTTGAACGTGCGTGTGAGCGCAAATTCACCAAGCTTGTGGCCGACCATCTGGTCGGTGATGTACACAGGCACGTGCTGCTTGCCGTTGTGCACGGCGATGGTCAGGCCGATGAACTCGGGCAGGACCATCGAGCGACGCGACCAGGTCTTGATCGGCTTCTTGTCCTTGGTCGTCACGGCCTTGTCGGCCTTAGCCACGAGGTGGTGATCGACAAACGGACCTTTTTTGAGAGAGCGAGTCATTTGCTAACCCTTACTTCTTGCGACGCGACACGATGAAGACCTGCGTGCGCTTGTTGTTACGGGTGCGATAACCCTTAGTCAGATTGCCCCACGGGTCGACAGGATGACGGCCTTCGCCGGTCTTGCCTTCGCCACCACCGTGCGGGTGGTCAACCGGGTTCATCACCACGCCGCGAACGGTCGGGCGAATACCCATCCAGCGCTTCACACCGGCCTTGCCGAGTTGGCGCAGGCTGTGTTCCTCGTTGGCAACTTCGCCGATGGTCGCGCGGCACTCGACGTGTACGCGGCGCACTTCGCCCGAACGCATGCGGACTTGGGCGTAGACGCCTTCGCGGGCGAGCAGCGTGGCCGACGTACCGGCCGAGCGGGCGATCTGAGCGCCCTTTCCAGGCTGCAGTTCGATGCAGTGGATCGTCGAACCCACAGGAATGTTGCGAATCGGCAGCGTGTTGCCTGCGCGGATCGGAGCTTCCGAGCCGCTCAGCAGCGTTGCACCGGCTTCCAGACCGCGCGGGGCGATGATGTAGCGGCGCTCGCCATCGGCGTAGCACACAAGCGCGATGTGGGCAGTGCGGTTCGGGTCGTACTCGATACGTTCGACCTTGGCCGGAATGCCGTCCTTGTTGCGCACGAAGTCCACCACGCGATAGTGGTGCTTGTGGCCACCACCCTTGTGACGCGTCGTGATGTGACCATTGTTGTTACGGCCGGCCTTCTGGAATTGCGGTTCCAGAAGGGCTGCGTACGGCGCACCCTTGTACAGGTGGTCCCGCGAAATCTTCACCGCGCCGCGTTGACCCGGCGAAGTGGGTTTCATCTTGATGACGGCCATGATTAAGCGCCTTCCCCGACGAGATTGAGCTCTTGACCAGCCTTGAGCGTCACATAGGCCTTGCGAACGTTGTCGCGGCGACCGACGGACTTGCCGAAGCGCTTGGTCTTGCCCTTGGTGTTGAGCACCGACACGCCCTGGACTTCGACCTTGAACATCAGTTCAACAGCTGCCTTGATCTCGGGCTTAGTGGCATCCTGCAGCACCTTGAAGGTGACGGCATTCGACTTCTCGCCGACCATTGTGGCCTTTTCGGACACGATCGGGGCGACCAGCACATTCATCAGACGACCTTCGTCGAACTGGCGTTGTGCAGGAGTAGGGTTCATGCGGCTCATGCGAACATCTCCTTGAGCTTGTCGACGGCACCCTTGGTAATCAGCACCTTCTTGTAGTGGACCAGCGACACCGGATCGGCGTAACGCGGTTCGACCACGAGCACGTTGACCAAGTTGCGCGAGGCCAGATACAGGTTCTCGTCAACTTCCTCGGCAATCACGAGCACGGACTCGAGGTTCATTGCCTTGAACTTGGCGGCCAGCGCCTTGGTCTTGGGCGAGTCGACCTTGATCGAATCGACCACAGCCAGACGCCCCTCGCGCGCAAGTTGCGAAAAGATGGACGCCATGCCGGCGCGATACATCTTTTTGTTAATCTTCTGCGAGAAGTTTTCGTCAGGCATGTTCGGGAAAATGCGGCCGCCCCCACGCCACAGTGGCGAGGAAGTCATACCGGCACGGGCGCGGCCCGTTCCCTTTTGCTTGAAAGGCTTCTTGGTCGAGTGCTTGACCTGTTCGCGATCCTTCTGGGCGCGCGTGCCTTGGCGTGCATTAGCCTGGAATGCGACGACGATTTGGTGAACCAGATCTTCGTTGTAGTCGCGGCCGAACACCGTCTCGGGGGCGTCGAATTTCGACGCGGCTTGCCCTTGTTCGTTCAGGAGTTCGAGTTCCATTACTTCGCCCCTTCAGCGGCTTGCGGCTTGGCCTTGACAGCCGGGCGCACGGTGACGAAGCCACCCTTAGAACCCGGAATCGCACCCTTGATCAGGAGCAATTGACGAGCCTCGTCAATACGGATCACATCGAGGTTCTGGGTCGTCACAGTGACGTCGCCGAGATGGCCCGTCATGCGCTTGCCGGGGAACACGCGGCCGGGATCCTGCGCCATGCCAATTGAGCCGGGCACGTTGTGCGAACGGCTGTTACCGTGCGACGCGCGCTGCGAGCTCATGTTGTGGCGCTTGATGGTGCCAGCGTAGCCCTTACCGATCGAGGTGCCTTGCACGTCGACCTTCTGGCCGACCGCGAACACGCTGGCAGCGGCAATGACGCCGCCCGCCTTGTGCTGACCAGCCGTATCGGCGGTTACGCGGAATTCCTGGATGATTTCGCCTGCTTCGACGCCCGCCTTGGCGAGGTGACCGGCTGCGGGCTTGGTGACACGCGATGCTTTGCGCGAACCGAACGTCACTTGCAGCGCGACGTAGCCATCGTTCTCTTGGGTTTTGATCTGGGTCACGCGGTTGTTCGACACATCCACCACCGTGACAGGAACTGCGTCCCCGTCATCGGTGAAGAGACGCATCATCCCCACCTTGCGGCCCAGCAACCCGAGGGAGTTGCTCAGACTCATTGGTTTCTCCAAAACTCCCGCCGCTGCCACTTCAATTGGCGACAGCGTTTGGCATACGGAAGAAGGTTGATAAAGATCTGCGCAAGAACGCTCGGGGAGCGCAAGTTTGGGCAGAGCCGTAGATTATAGCCCGCCGGCGCGCGAGGGCGCAAGCGCCCGTGAAGGACGTTCGTAGGAGGCTACTTCACGGGCATGGGCCGGATCTTGTCCCCACTCGGTGTTTGCTTGACATCCCCGCTGCCAGGCAGAGCGTTCGCAGCCTTACCGACCTGGATCGGAATCGACGTGGCGCTGGTCGCACCGTATTGCGTCGTGAACACGTGAAGATAGCCAACGCCTTCCGCAGCGGGCACGACCTCCACAGCCAGCGCAGTCGCTCCCCCTGGCGGCAGGGTCCTCGTCGCGTTGCTCGTGCCAAGTGACAATCCGCCGTCCACCGCCAGCCTCAGCGCGGCCCCAGTCGGATCGGTGATGCCATCGAAAGTCAACACGACCGCGACGACCTTGCCGACCTGCGGCGTCTCGGTGTCCACGCGAAATTGAACAACAACACCGGAGCCGTTCGCCTTCATGGGCGCAGTCTTCATCCGCAACCGTGAGTTCTCTTCCTTGGACCACGTGTTGCCTACGCCATCGGCACTTGCCGGAATGTGCGCGAACAGCGCCAGCATCAGCGCAATCACGCCTGCCCCGACTCGAATATGAGCGTCCGCGAGTGCGCGCCTCATTGAATGGTTATGTTGAAGCATGTTGCTGCCGAGGAGTTGTTGAAGTCGTTGATTACCAGAACGCTTTCGCCCGCGGGCAGGCTGACTGAGCTTGTCTCGGTCGTGCTAAAAGCATCGGCTTCAGCGACCTGTCGCCCGCTGTAGACGACAAAGTCCGGGTCGGAGCCCGATGGGCCGACCGCCGTGATCGTGTAACTGCGCGCCGTCGGCGTAGTGAATCTGAGGTAGACGTAACTTCCAAGCTTGTTGCCCGCCCCGGCCTGGTTTGAAACGCAGGCCGACGTGACGCCGCCGCCTACAGTAGCTGCGCGGTACATCGGGAGGGTGCTCGCAGCTCCTGAAATGCCGCCGTCATTTGTCTCCAGCGTCCCGAAGGGGTCATTGGCAGCGGCGCTGATGTTCTGGGCGGACAGCAGTCCGGCCAAGGCGGAGGCGCTGGTCGGTGCCGCCACGTCGAACGCTGCGGTGAAAGGATGGATGGAGGTAACCGCTATGCCGCCCTTAAACGTCGGGCTGGTCAGCGTATCGTGGATAGGCTTGAATCCGACCATGCTGTTCAGTTTCCACAAGATGGAGTGGATGGATGCCTCGCGATACCAGCCCGGGTTGGGGCTAGCTCCTGTCGACAGGTCAACATTGGAGCCCTGCGCCTGCCCTACCCCCACCGCGTCCGTGTAATTCATCCGGGCAAGTGCAATGCCAGACCACGCATTTCCCCAGCCTTCGGAAAAGGCTACCCGCCGATCCAAGCTATCAGCCATTGAATGGCTGCCTCCCGGTGAATCGTCGCGACTGAACGCGGATTGGTAGTAGTGCCCCCATTCATGAGCGATCACCGAGGCGTCGTATTCATCAGTGTCGACGTTTTCCTTTCCTAGCACATAGATCGCCGAGGTCCCGTCATCGTTGCTGAAAAACGTCGTGCCGATCTGCCCCAACGCCGGATTGCCAGTCGCAGGTACGTTGTTGGCGCTCCAGAAGAGACGCAGTGCCGGAAAGGCCGTGCTAGGCGCAATGGAAAGGATTTTCGTCTGTGCGGCGTAGACAGTGTCGAGTACAGCGAAAGGGGCTGCCACACGGCCCGAGGTGTAGCTCGCTCCCCCCCACCCGGATGGGGCATGGACGTTACGCGTACCCGCCGCCGCGCCGGTAGAAAATGACCCGCTTTCCATGGCGTAGATGGCATTCGACTGCGTATTGTCTCGAACGGTGACGTCCCATGTGGCGCCCGATCCTCCCTGCAGCATTTGGGCCTTGACTCGCACAACGACAGAGGTGTTAGCGGGAACGGAGGCGGAGTACGCGCCGTTCGCATCCGTTGTCGTAGTGGCCAGAATTGCTGAGGTACCGTCGACGATCTCCACGACCGCGCCCCGGACCGGTTTCGGCGTGCTCGCCGAATACATGAGCGCGCCTGTCGCGTTGGGGATCGAGTCGTAGGTCGCGACACCATTCAATGCGACAGTCGTCGCAGCAGGCGTACCGGCGCCGAACAGGGCCGCACCGCCCCCACCGCCCCCACCGCCGCCTCCGCCGCATGCTCCAAGCAAAGCCAGACCGACCAACGCCATTCCTCGCAAGAACCAAGTTCGAATCATGCTCCGAGCCTCTCTGAGCGTTCGCGGCTGCAGATAGCCGCTATTTCTAGGATGCCACAGCTAGCGGCAAAAAAACAAAGCCCGCGTGCATTTCTGCAAGCGGGCCGGGTAGTCTGCGACCTACTTATTGCAGCTTGATCTCGACGTCGACGCCAGCCGGCAGGTCGAGCTTCATCAGCGCGTCCACGGTCTTGTCGGTCGGGTCCACGATGTCCATCAGGCGCTGGTGGGTGCGGATCTCGAACTGGTCGCGGCTCGTCTTGTTGACGTGCGGCGAACGCAGGATGTCGAAACGCTTCATGCGGGTCGGCAGGGGCACCGGGCCCTTGACGATCGCGCCGGTGCGCTTGGCAGTGTCCACGATTTCAGCTGCCGACTGGTCGATCAGCTTGTAATCGAACGCCTTCAGGCGAATGCGGATTTTTTGCTTGGTAGCCATAGGGATTCCTTTGCGCGTTCGAATCAGATGTCAAGGATCTTGGCCACGACGCCCGAGCCCACGGTACGACCACCTTCGCGGATGGCGAAGCGCAGACCTTCTTCCATAGCGATCGGGTTGATCAGCTTCACGGTGATCGACACGTTGTCGCCGGGCATGACCATTTC